>JAKLQX010000072.1 GCA_022013085.1 Candidatus Omnitrophota bacterium
AGCCCAACTGGTGAAATAAATGATCCGCTTAAGGCTTTAATTTTTGATTGTCGTTTTGACCCTTTTAAAGGTGTAGTTATTTTTGTAAAGATTATTGCTGGAGAGATTACCCCTAAGACTGGGTTAAAAATGTTTCATACAGGTAAGATCTATAAAATTGAAGAGCTGGGGGTTTTTAAAGATTTGAAATATTCTAGCGTGGACTCGCTAACATGCGGAGAAGTGGGCTATTTTACATCAAATATGCGTGACCCCAGAGAAGTGGTTATCGGAGACACGATGACTAATGTGTTAAATCCTTGCAGCCAGGCTTTGCCAGGGTATCGTAAGGTTAAGCCTTTGGTTTTTTGCGGGGTCTATCCGGTTAACCCGGCAGATTTCCCGGAATTACGCGAGTCTATGGATAAATTAAAACTTTCTGATGCTTCGTTTGTATTTGAACCCGAGAACTCGCAATCCTTTGGAGCGGGTTTTCGTTGTGGTTTCTTAGGGTTATTGCATATGGAGATTGTTCAAGAGCGCCTAGAAAGAGAGTATAATTTAAACCTTATACTTACAGTACCTAATGTTGTTTACCGCATAAAAACAAAGGATGGCCAGCTAATTGAAGTAGATACACCAGTTAAACTTCCTGCACCCGGCGATATTGATGAAGCTCAGGAGCCCTATGCTAATCTTTTGATGATCATACCAGTAGATACTATTGAGGGTATCTGTGATTTTACTAAATCCCGCAGAGGGGTATTTATTTCAAACGAATATTTAAGCGAGGACCGCGTAAAAGTAGTTTTTCAAATTCCCCTTTCGGAGATAATTGTTGATTTTTATGACCGCATGAAATCAATCACGCGTGGTTATGGGTCATTAGATTATGAATTCAAGGAATATTTACCCACAAAATTAGTAAAACTGGATATAATGCTTAACGGCCAGATCTGCGATGCTTTTTCTTCGCTTATGTTTAAGGAAAAAGCAATGTCACGGGCGCATCTTCTAGTGGGAAAATTAAAAGAGTTAATTCCCCGGCAATTATTTGAGGTAGCTATTCAAGCTTCAATAGGAAGTCAGATTTTAGCATCTGAAAAAGTGAAGCCTGTGGGTAAACACGCTACAAGCAAGTGTTCCGGAGGAGATATTACCCGAAAACGTAAACTTTGGGATATCCAAAAAAGAGGAAAGAAGCGGCTCAAACAGTTTGGTAAAGTGGAAATACCGCAAGAAGCATTTCTGGAGGTATTAAAAATATGAGTTTAAAGAAGAAATCTGTTGCGCGTGATTGGATTGAGTCAATCATAGTAGCTTTTCTTCTGGCAATGGTAATTCGTGCATTCGTAGTCCAAGCTTTTAAGATTCCAACAGGATCAATGCGCGTGACTTTAATTGAGGGTGACCTGATACTGGTAAATAAATTTATTTATGGGGCAAAGGTACCTTTTTTAAATTCATGGCTTCCGGCTGTACGTACCCCTAAAAGAGGGGATGTCATTGTTTTTATTTATCCCGAAGATAAAAAGAAGGATTTTATAAAAAGGCTAGTTGGGCTTCCTGGTGAAACAGTCGAAATTAAAGGTGGCTCTATTTACATAAATGATAAGCCTGTACCGGAACCAGTATTTAATCAAATTTATTATTATAATAGGGGTGATTTTGGGGCTGAAGGACAGAAGATCGTGATACCTAAAAATAGTTATTTTGTTTTAGGGGATAACTCTGCTTCTTCAAAAGACAGCAGGTATTGGGGCTTTGTCCCAAAAGCTAACCTGCTTGGCAAGGCGTTAATAATTTACTGGCCATTAAATCGCATAAGGCAAATCAAATGAACCCCGCACCTTCTGATTATTCATTATTTTTTAAAGTATTGAGGTTTGAGGGCATAGATATTGGATTAATACTGAATACGAAAGAAGGTGCGGGGTGAATATAGCCAATAAAATTTCAACCTTTAGAATTTTAAGTGTGCCATTCTTTGTTGCCTGTCTTGTATATTATAATCCTGAAAGAGAGTTTCTTAAGAGCACGGCTTTAGTTATATTTATTTTAGGGGTTATCTCAGATGGGCTAGATGGTTTTGTGGCTAGAAAAGCTAAGTTACAATCTAAAGCGGGGTTAATTTTAGATCCTTTAGGAGATAAACTTTTGTTGATGAGTGCCTTTATCTTCCTGTCGCCTCTTAGCAAGATGGGGTTAACTTTCCCTCTTTGGGTAACTTTTATTATAATATCCAGAGATGCAATTATTATTTTAGGCGCGGTGGTAATTTATATGGTTAAACAAACCTTAGATGTGCATCCTACAAAATGGGGTAAGTTTACCACTATTTTTCAGATGCTTTCCGTAGTATGTGTTTTACTGCAGTGGAAACATTCATCACTGGTTTGGGTAATTGCGGTAATTTTTACGATAATTTCTGGAATTGATTATGTAAAGAGAGGATTTAAAATACTATATGCTTCAGACATTCATCGCGTTACTAGCTAGTTATTTATTAGGTTCAATTCCCACGGCTTATCTATTTGGCAAATTGTTTAAGGGGATAGATATACGTAAGGTTGGCTCAGGAAATGTCGGGGCAACTAATGCCCTGCGGGTCTTGGGTGTTGGCCTGGGAATTACAGTTCTAATTATAGATATACTTAAAGGCTTAATCGTAGTTTCCTTTCTAGGAGATTATTTTGCGGATAAAGTAGGTTTATGGCAGGTACAAAACTTGCGTATTATCATGGGTTTATGTTGTATTTGCGGCCATAACTGGACAGTATTCTTGCAGTTTAAAGGTGGCAAGGGGATTGCCACGTCTTTAGGGGTATTGCTTGGCCTGGCTCTAAGAGTTAATGGATTGAATATTATAATCGGTATACTTTTAATAACTTGGTTTGTTGTTTTCTTTCTTTTTAGGATTGTTTCTCTTGCTTCGATAATTGCTGCTATAGTATTACCAGTATCTTGTATATTCTTCAAACAGTCGAATCTTATGCTTGCTATGGCTTTAATACTTTGTGTTTTTGTAATTATCCGCCATAAAGCTAACCTAGTCAGGATCTTCAGCGGTAAAGAACCTCGTTTGTATTTTAAGCAACCCAACCAATAAACCTCGTCAGTAAGGTCGAGCAACCGCTTTCTTTTTAATGCCATTTTCTATTGCAATAGCATTTATTTAGCTGCATACTTTACTTGAAATTAAAAGTATCTCACCAGCCACAGGAGAAACCGGGTTATCAGTAAAATGGTAACCCGGTTAACAAAAGGCGAGGCAAATGCGTGATCTACTCTATAAAAATTTAACTTCAACCGATAGAACCCGTAAGGTAATTACTAGCTCTGAAATCACGGATAAGCAGGGCGTGCATAGTGTGGTGCGTCGGCATTTTGCCTGCAGGATTAAACAAATTGACAGCTTAGAGGTGCCTAATCCTTCCCCTTATCTTTATGTTATAAAAGAAAGGAATACCAAACAGAAACGGGAGCATTTCTTTTGCAAGCTTAAAGGGAATGTCTTAACGAAAAATAATGAAAAGTTGTTTCTTGTTACCTTTGTGCATACCTTAAATATTGAGCTTACTGCATCGGCTAATAAGTTAAGTGCTCAGTTAGGTTAACGAACTAAAAAGATATGTTAAATTAATCCATAACCAGGTGAATTTATCGCCTGGTTTTTTGTTTTCCCGCCTGCCTTCATTCCGCACATTTTTATTGACATCAATTAAAAATTCGCTATAATACTCTTAATTATGATTAAAGCGAGCCTTAGATATAAAGCCATGGCGCTAATTTGTTTAGCGCTTTTATTTTTACCGAACGCCAAAGCTTTCAGCCAAACTCAATCAGCTGATTTTATTTGTGAGCGCGGAAAGAACCTTTATGCTCAAGGTAAAATTGAAGAAGCCTTGTCAGAATTTATTAAGGTTCTGCTGGTTAACTCAGATAATGAAGTAGCTAAAGATTACATTAATAAGATCTTTATAGATACATCTGTTTCAGAAACCTCTGCTGTTTTAGAAACTACTGCAATTCAGGATACTCAGGATATTGAGTACCCTGAGATACAATCTCAAGAAATTAAAATTTTAACAAAAGAAGAAGCAATGGATCAAGCAATTCAAAATACTGAAAATGCTGAAAATACTGAGATACAAAAGCTGGCTAAGATGAAACAGCAGGAAGCTGCTACTGCCTATCTTTATGGTTACCCGAATTTAACGCCAGAAGAAGAAAAAGAAGATAGGGGATTTAAAGTTGGCCCCTTAAAAATAACCGGAGAAATGCAACTTAGCTTTGGAATTACCCCTCATGATTTTATCTGGAAAAGAGCAAACTTTGATTTAAATGAAAAATTCTTAAGTTGGCGTATGACATCAAATGCCGGTTTTAACCATGGTTTTAATACTTATGATCCGGCTATTTATGATTCACTTAGTGTTAATTTAGATACTGAAAATAAAGAAGGTTTTAATTTTCATAGTAATATTACAGTAGATCCTTGGAGTTTTACCGGAAAGGGTACTGATTCTACTGGATTTCCGTTGTATTATTGGTCAAATACCGGGTATACAGTAAATAGTACTTTTTATTCAGAATCAGGCAGTGTTATAAATTTAGGTGAATTAAAGGTAAAAGATGGTAAAACTAGCTCTGGAATAAAGATCAATCGCGAATTCCAACCTGTGCGTGAGTTATGGCTGGATTATACCAATGATCAGATTAAGCTTCGTGCTTTTCCCATGGCTTACCAGGATCAGGCTTATTCTTCCGATGATCCGTTAAATATAAGTAATCACGGTATATGGTGGAATGAAAGCAAGTGGTTGAATATGTATACTCCTGGAGCGTATCATTCAACAGCAGTAACGCCATCTTTTACCAAAGGCTATTGGGATGATTCACTCTCATCTATATCAAAAGATAGTACCGGTAAGTATTTAACTGCTTTGCGAGGTTTTTCACTTAGTTTTCAGCCGCAGGAAGCTACTACATTTGATACTACTATTGCTACGCCTAAACATCTTTGGCAAGATTACGATGTGGTAGACAACGTAATCTCTGCCAGCCGATTGAAACATAAATTCGCGGATAACTTTGCGCTTGGCGGGACATTTACCAGCCGCACCGGGTTTAAGACAGACCCGCAGAAGTTAGACAGCCAGAACTTTGTTGGCGGCGTTGATTTAGGTTATGAAGTTGTTGAGGGTATGAAAGCTCAGGCAGAAGTCTTAACGTCAAAGTCAAATTATGATATTAGTAATTCTGATTATGAAACTGAGTCCCGTGGCAATGCCTATTATTTTTCTTTTATTACGCGTTATCCGCGTTCAAGTATCATGGATTTAAAATACGGTTATGATGATATAGCTATGGCTAAAGATGAGAGCTTCCTGGTTAAAAGCAAATTCTATGCCGCCAGGATGGACCGCGGATTTGATTCATCACTTTCTGATTTTCATAATACCCGGCAGGATGTTTTTTGGTCAAGGCATATACATTTCCGTAAACCGATGGATTATTATGCGCAAGGCCTGGAAGGTTCTAACGCAAATTGGGGAGAGCTTAATTCTACCCGTATCGGTGATGGTATTGATGTAGGTAGGAATACTTTGGGTTTCCGTTTTGAAACTTTTCTGGAAGATCGGTTCGTTAACCTTTTTGATGTACGTAATGTGCATGATGTGGATGGAAAATTTATCGAGAATGTGATGCGTGATGAAGCAACGGTCAGAATAACCGATAAATTAACCGCCAAAGTCCTGGGGATTTATCAAAAAATGCCTAAAACCGTAACCGGGATTGATCCGTATATCTATGACGGAAAAACCGGAAAACCTTTTACAAATAGCGCGGTTACTGGTGGCGCCGATCCATCCATTAAAACCGGTTCATTCGGTTTAAATTACGATTTCTTTGATTGGTTAAGCTTAAATGGCATATATGAACGCACAAATGACTATACGCTTGCCTATGGTAATTTTCCTCAAAACTTAATAAGAGACGATACATCCCTAAACACTTATTATTATCAAAATGATAAATATTATAGCTATACCGTGCCGACTCTTTACAGCCAGGGTATTTTTCCGCAAGCGCCGTATGATTTCTACAATGTTTATAAAACAGGTTTAAGAATTACTCCGCTGGAAAATATGGAGATTTATATTGATTATACGCGTAATGAATATGAGACCGCGTCTTTAGTTAACGACAATATGAATCATGTAGGGATGGAGGTTACTTATATGCCGACTCCAAAGCTTGGCATATCTTTTAAATATATTTATTCTCGCTCTAAAGATCTTATCCAGCTGCCCAGTTCAGACTACGGGCTTACGGATAATGTTGTAGGCCACCATAATTTTTTCAGCGAATTCAGGTATTTGCCATCCAAAGATGACGAGTTGATCCTGCAATATGGGGTAGGAGATACCAGCTCTATCGGCAATATGTCCTCCATAGACCCCTACGGTGGGAGTATGCTTACTTTAGATACCCAGCACATTATCCGCGCTTATTACCGCAGAAGGTTTTAATCTTTTATTCCAAATAAATATCGATTTTATTGACTTGGCGAGATCTTACTTTTTCGGCTAAAGAGAAGGGAATAGTTGCAGAATTAATTTCTGTTGGGATGTTATCTTCGAAAATCACAATTTTAACAATTTTCGCTGCGTTCTTGCCAAAAGTATTTTTTCTTTTGGGATTATAATATGTTACAAGGATGCGGCTTAAAAAATTAAATGAATATAATCCATTCTTAGCAAACAACCATCCTGCTAAATTCGGCTTAAATTCTAGGGTAAGCCTGCCAAAATTATCTAAACCAAAGGGGCTGATACCAGTATTCATCACTAACCAGATATGCAAGAATTCCGCGGTTGACCCAGAGAGCCTTGCTACAAAACCATTCCCATGTAGATTTTTGTCCGCAAAAGCGGAACTAACTAAAAATGAAGAGTTCTCTAGAATACTGCGGCCGTATCTTTGGGGATCCTGAAAAGGAATAAGCACATTTTTAAACTCTGAATAAAACTCTTCGATCAAGCCGGTTTTTAATAACTCTAAGATATATTTATACTCCATATGCAGCCAGATAGATTCATTTTCTAACCATCCGGGAGTAAATACCCGGCATCTGCCGATATCCTCCGGCATACTGGCAAGCGAAGCAGTTACTTTATACATCTTTAGTTTCTTATCAAAAAGTTCGCTTTTTTTAGTTGCCTGGTAAAGATGTGAGGCTTGTAGGAATCCTTGCGATAACCTTAAGCCATGCATTTGCCCTTCTAAGAATAGCGGGGCAGGTTTTTGTTTAAACTTCTTAGGGCGAACACAGTGCTCTTTTACTAAATCATACTCTGTAACTTCATTAATAAAATATGAGTAATACACGCCTTGGATTTGGTTAAAAGCTTTAGTTAATCCTACTTCAACCTTTTCTAGAGCTGCATTTAAAAAAGAAAGAAGCTCAATAACCGGGATATTAACCGAATCTCCAGAGAAACCTAAACGCGTATTATGCCGGTATTCTTCTTTAGCGTTATTGCTCTTATCCCAATAGCTAAAATCTTCTTCCGCTAATAAATTAGCCAACTCATGAATAAATTTAGCTACTTCTTGGGCAATCTCGATCTCATTAGCTTGAGAGTTTTCCAAAGCCTCTTTTATCATTTTTAACAAACGTTTTAGTTCAAATGTTTCGCAACTTGACGAACCAAAAAGAGCAGGCAAGCCGTTAAGCGAATCAAACCAATTAGGTTTATTAGCTTCCATTTCAATACCTACGCCAAAAGGATCCAAAGAACTTAACTTATTTGCTGCTAAACACAAAAGTTTAGCAATAAGTGTAGTGTAATAGATTTCACCGGATCCATGCAGTGTGCGTAGAAGGTGGGGAGAATTTAATCGCTTGCGCAAAAGTTCTTTTTTTGCTGTATCTGTAATAAGGGAGTGTAGTTGCCGTGGTTTTCCGTTGTAAAGCATATACTTTTCACTGCGTGGCCTGACTAATTCAATATTATCGTAAAAAGAAAATACCTTTTTGCCAAAGAAAAGCTCCTGAAATTTTTCCGGGTAAAGCCCAAGGTAACGCTGGATTAAATCTAAGTTATAAGTCCAGTGGTCAGTCCAAAATCCTTCGGCGTGATCTGCCTCTTGAGATTTCGCAGAAGAGGTAAGAACCAGATCGAGAAACTCGTCGTAAGAACCCTCAACTGTAATTTTATTTTTTTCGATAAAAAAAACAAGCTCACCTGGTGTAAACGGTTTTTTAAAGAACTGTTCAAGCTTATCAATAGCATCTTTTTTAAATATTGCCCCTAACAGCTTAGTTAAATTAACGCTATTATTTAGAAGAAAGCTTTCGCCTTTGATTACCAGTGGATTAAAACCATCAGACTGGATCAAGTTCATAAAGAAAATTATGTTTTCATCTTTAATCTCTGGGTTAAACCAAACATCATTACGCCGATTTTGGTTCATATCCCTGTAGTTACCGTTACCTTGAGAGAAATACGTAGGAGCCAATGCAAACTTATTGTAATCTCTTTCCAAATCACCATGTTTACGAGAATAGAGATAGAATACCGTTTTAGTGGATTCAGTTTTCCCCGCCTCTCCGCCTTTGGCGGAGTCCGCCATCGGCGTGACTGGCGGGGTCCCGCCAGAGGGCTCAATAGAAGGGCGGGAAAATACTTCCGGATAGCCACCGCGCATAATGTTATCTAAATAAGTTTGGCCAGCATATAGGTCTAATGCTTTGCAGCTGCTAGTAGTAGCGATATCATTTTTAAGTTTATTTATAAGCTCATTGTTCTCGGCAAATTTTCTTTGGATGTAGCCAAGCTTTATAATTTTCTTAACTGATTGATTTAAGGTTTTACTATCACGGGCTTGGCCGATTACTGAATAAAAAGTTTGCTGAAGCTTTGGCTCTAGTTTTAAATTCAATAGTAGCAACGCGCTAGGAGTTTTGCTTCTGGTCATCTGTTGCGCGGGATAAATAAAATTATTCTTTCCTAGGAATAAACAGGGATAAGAAAAATCAGTTACCGCGCCAAACACAGCCCCTGGATCTACAATTGGCCGAATGAGTTTTGCGGTTGTGCCATTAAAATTAAAACTTAAATAAAAATTGCCCGCATCAATATGCACAACTTCAGGCCGATCGGTTGGGTCGACTTCTAATTTATAAAATGGAATATCGTTATCCAGGTTATCAATGCTCATCCAGGCCTCAATAGTGCGGCCAAGTTTCTTTAAGAAAAAATTATGCGTGCCAAAAGGAACGATCTGGGGCAAGCCATCAATAAGCTGTATAGTTTTTAGTTTTTTACCGGTATTCTCAATAGTTACTGTGCGGCTCAAACCAGCATAGGTATCATTAGGAATATTAAAATATTCAACTCTGGTTTTTATCCCTAATGTATAATTCTCCTCCTCTAGAATTAACGCGCCAGAGCTTATACGCATAGAATTAATTGTATGGTATTCTAGGTTGGCATAACCATTGTGAAATGGTTCATAATAAATAGACGTTTCTTTAGATTTTATTTTTATAAAAGTACGAAATCCCTGACTTGAGACAAACTGCCAGGCTTTATTTGCGGGAAAAAACTCTAGAATAGCATGGTCTTTATCTTTAGTGCCAAAGCTAGAGATACATTGGCCACGGTTAACGTAGAAAACCCACATCGGGATTCCGTATTTACCAGCAATGCCAGGGAAAAAATTAGCAAAAGGCTTAGCGTAATTGTAATTCTCAATTACAAATTCGCCTTGCTTATTTAAGTAATATTTCGCTTTTATTTGTTTAGTTTTTAGATCCATAAGAATAGAAGTTAATTATTAGTATTTTACACATATTCTTGGGCTTGTCAATTTAAAATACTTACGCGGGTCCTGCCTGCCGAGCCACCTCACCGTGCTCACTCGCCGTAGGCGGATTGCGCGCGGCAAGGGCTCTGTCTCGACAGTCACCCGCTAATAATACTAATAAAATGCCTCTGATGGCTAGTTGGGGACGTCCTCTTAGGGGACACCCTTGATCAAGGGTGTCCCCTTTTAGCACGTCCCTCTTTTCGTCATCCGCTAGCAATATGAATTAAAATGACTCTGCTGGTTTTCGCAGCGAATGTCGATTTTAGCCAATGGAGCTTGAGTATTTCGGGAATTCCGAGGCCCCGCCAAAGGCGGGGCAATCTCGGAACGGCGATGCTGTTTGAGCGCCGAGTGAGAACACGAGG
>JAKLQX010000073.1 GCA_022013085.1 Candidatus Omnitrophota bacterium
GTATCTGGAAAGATTACAACGTTTTAGGGACAAAAGTAAAAGTTTCTTTTTAGAATTGCCCTTGACCCTCCGTATTTAGTGGTATATAATCCTTTTATTATTCTCTGAATTATTAAAAAATCGGCTTAAAGGGTTTATGAAGAATAAAATTGTTTCCTGGATTAAGAAGCAAGTTAGGGATTCCGGGGCTAAAGGTATTGTTATGGGACTTTCCGGGGGCATAGATTCTGCTGTAGTGGTTGCTTTATGTAAAGAAGCAGTGGGTAAAAACAGCCTGTTGGTTCTTTTTATGCCTTGCAATAGCGATCCTCAGGATTTATTAGATGCGAGGCTAGTGGCGCGTTCGCTTGAGCTTAAATTAAAGTCGGTGGATTTGTCTGGCGTTTACAATAATTTTATAAAAGTTTTACCAGTTGCAGGATCTTTAGCTAGAGGAAATCTTAAACCGCGCTTGCGCATGAGCACACTTTATTATTTTGCTAATAAATTAAATTATTTGGTTTGTGGCACAGGGAATAAATCCGAGCTTATGGTTGGGTATTTTACTAAATACGGTGATGGCGGGGTAGATATCTTGCCGATTGCGGATTTATTTAAACGTCAAGTGTGTAATTTAGCGCAGGAGTTAAAAATACCGCAAAATATTATCACCAAGCCTCCCACTGCCGGGCTTTGGCAGGGCCAGACCGATGAGGCTGAGATGGGCATAGCCTATAATGAGTTGGATGATATTTTGGACAAGTTTTGTAATAATAAAAAACAGGACGCGAGCCTAGCTAAAATTAATAAGATAAAAAGAATGTATAAGAGTTCAGAGCATAAAAGAAAAGGCGCGCAGATCTGTCGCGTTTAAAGGAGGATAAAATGGACGAGATATTAGAGATATTAGAAAAAGACGGCCGGGCTACAATAGAGGATATTGCAAAGATGACTCGCAGGAAACCAGATGAGGTAAAGAAAGCGATTAAAAAATACGAAAAAGAGGGTGCGATCTTAAAATATAAAGCGGTGATTAACAGGGATTTAATTAAGGATTCCGAGTCTGAAGTCAGGGCTTTAATTGAGGTAAATATTGTTCCGCAGAAAGATTTAGGTTTTGAAAAGATTGCCGAGCGTATCTATTCATTTCCCGAGGTAAGCAGCTGCTATCTTATTAGCGGAACATACGATTTGTTAGTGGTTGTAGAAGGCAATAATCTGCACACAGTTTCCAATTTTGTGGCGGAGAAACTTTCTTGTTTAGAAAATGTACGCGGTACAGCAACGCACTTTTTGCTTAAGAAGTATAAGGAAGACGGGGTAATTTTAAAACATAAGTCAGAGAATAAAAGAATAGCAATTTCTTATTAAGGATAAATAAATGCAACTATCAAAAGTAGTAGAAAAAATGCAGCCTTCTGGAATCCGGGCATTCTTTGACCTGGTGCTGGGGATGAAAGAGGTTATATCATTAGGAATAGGCGAGCCGGATTTTGTCACTCCCTGGCAGGTGCGTGAGGCAGGAATTTACTCTTTAGAGCAGGGGTTTACCAGCTATACCTCAAATAAGGGACTTTATAAGCTGCGCTTAGGAATCAGCCGTTATTTAAAAAATAAATACGGTTTGGAGTATTGCCCGGATGAGGAAACATTAATTACTGTGGGAGTAAGTGAGGGCCTGGATCTTGCATTACGCGCGATTATTAATCCTAAAGATAAAATATTAATTCCTGTGCCGAGTTATGTTTCATATGGGCCGGTTACCGAGCTTGCAGGCGGGGTTCCGGTTTATATCGATACCTCAAAAGATGGTTTTAAGATTACGCCTAAGCTTTTAGAAAAGCATATTGATAAGAAAACCAAGGCTCTTATTTTAAATTACCCTGTTAACCCTACGGGTGTTTCTTATCGGCGTAAAGAGTTGGAAGCAATAAACAAATTTTTGTTGAAGCATAAAATACTCTGTATTTGCGATGAGGTTTACGGTGATTTAACTTATGATTTTCAACATGTTGTTTTTTCTACACTCCCGGGTGCAAAGAAAAATACTTTATATTTAAATGGTTTCTCTAAATCATACGCTATGACGGGTTGGCGTGTGGGTTTTGCTTGCGGCTCCAAAGAGATTATTGCGGCAATGACTAAAATACACCAATATACAATTATGTGTGTGTCGATTACCAGCCAAATGGCAGCAGCAGAGGCATTAGTAAACGCAAGAAAATCAGTAGAACGGATGAAACGTGAATATAACCGTAGGCGTGAGTTTATGTATCTTGAATTAAATGCCTTAGGGTTAAAGTGCCTAAGGCCGCAAGGTGCTTTTTATCTTTTCCCATCTATAAAAAGCTCAGGATTATCTTCTATGGATTTCTCACGCAAGTTATTAGAAGAAGAAAAGGTGGCAGTTGTGCCAGGCACAGCATTTGGGGCAAATGGTGAAGGTTATATCAGAATTTCTTATGCTTCTAGTTTGGATAACTTGAAAGAAGCTTTGATTAGGATTAAAAGATTTTTGGAAAAGAGAAAATAGTGGCTGCTAAGAAAAAAGATAATTTTCAGATTTACGTAAAACAGATTGAAGCAATTTCTAAAGTTGCCAGTTTGATTACTTCTGGAATGTATTTAGAGGAGTTGCTGCGCCTGGTGGTTCAAGTTACTGCCGAGGTTATGAATTCTAAAATTTCTTCTTTGATGCTGCTTGATCCAGATAAAAAAGAACTGGTGGTCAAAGCTACTCAGTCTATATCCGAGGCGTACAATAAAAAGGCGAATATTATTTTGGGTGAAGGCATTGCCGGCGTAGTTGCTAAAGAAAACAAGCCAATTTGTATTTTGGATGTGAAAGAAGACGCACGTTATTTGAATCAGGATGTGGCTAAGAAAGAAGGATTGTGTTCTTTAGCCTGTGTGCCGCTGGCAGTAAAGGGCAGGGTTATAGGAGTGCTTAACTGTTATACTTCCAAGAAACATAAATTCTCCAAAAGCGAATTAGATCTTTTAGCTGCTTTAGCTAATCAAGCAGCGATTGCTATTGAAAATGCGGAATTGGATTTACGCGCGCGTTCTGCCGAAGAGGCGTTGACTACGCGTAAACTGGTTGAGCGGGCAAAAGATATTCTTTCTCAGGATGCAAGTATCCTACCTTCAGAGGCATATCGCTTGATTCAAAAACAAAGCATGAATATGCGTAAATCCATGCGTGAGGTAGCGGAAGCAATTATTCTGGCAAAAGATATAAGAGGGGTCAGAACACCTTAAGTTTTTATATATAAAGGGGGACAGATGAGCATAAGACAGAAGCTTTTATTTAAAATTAAAAGCGTAGAATTAAAAAAAGTGATTGCTCCCAAGAAAGTATCTACCTATTTTGGTCAAGATACCTTTAGCATAGAAGTTATGCGTAAGCATGTTTCTAAGAAAACCTTTGATGCGTTTAAGCTTTGGATAGCTGAGGGCAAAACCATTTCTTTAGTTCAGGCCAATGAAATTGCCAATGCCATGAAGAATTGGGCGATTGTAAAAGGGGCAACCTACTATACACATTGGTTTCAGCCGATGACCGGGCTTACCGCAGAGAAGCATGATAGTTTTATTTCTTTTGTTGGCCCAGGAAAGGTAATTGAAAAATTTTCCGGTAATAAATTGATCCAAGGTGAGCCAGATGCCTCAAGTTTTCCTTCCGGGGGAATTCGGGCGACCTTTGAAGCCAGGGGTTATACTGCTTGGGATCCCACAAGCCCGGCTTTTATTATTGAAAGCAAGCTTGGCAAGACTCTGTGTATACCGACCATATTTGTTTCTTATCACGGAGAGGCATTAGATAAAAAGTTGCCGCTTTTGCGTTCTGAGGATGCTCTAAATATTGCAGCGTTGGGGTTGCTGAAGCTTTTTGGCCACAAGTATACCAAAAAAGTTTTTTCTACTTGCGGCGCGGAGCAGGAGTATTTTCTGATTGATAAAAATTATTATAATTTACGCCAGGATTTAATTATGGCCGGCCGTACTTTGATTGGAGCGCTAAGCCCTAAGGGCCAACAATTGGAAGATCAGTATTTTGGTACGATTAAAGAACGTGTGTTGAATTATATGTTTGAAGTAGCCGAAGATGCTTATAAGTTAGGTATACCTGTGATGACTCGTCATAACGAGGTTGCTCCGCATCAGTATGAATTTGCCCCGATATTCGAAGAGTCCAATATTGCCGCAGACCACAACCAATTGCTTATGGAATTAATGAAGAAGATTGCTCTTCGCCATGGGTTAGTTTGTCTTTTACATGAGAAACCTTTTGCCGGAGTAAATGGTAGCGGCAAACATTTAAATTGGTCCTTGGCAGATGATTTAGGCAATAATTTACTTAATCCGGGCCAAACTCCGGAAGATAATTTGCAATTTTTAGCGATTTTATCCGCAGTTTTAAGAGCCGTCTATCTGCATGGTGATCTTTTGCGCGCTTCAGTTGCTTTAGCCGGTAATGAGCACCGCTTAGGTGCAAATGAAGCGCCACCTGCGATTATCAGCGTATTTTTAGGCGAACAGCTAACCCATATTCTGAATATGATTGAGAAAGGGGTTAAATCAAAAGTTTCTAAGAGCGATATCATAGATTTAGGTATTGGCCGCCTGCCCAAGTTCAATAAAGATACAACGGATAGAAATCGCACTTCGCCGTTTGCCTTTACCGGAACTAAATTTGAGTTTCGCGCAGTTGGTTCATCACAAAATATATCTACGCCGATTGCCATAATTAATACCATTATTGCTGAAAGCCTTGATTATGTGGTCGGGCAGATTAAGAAGGTTACTTCTGTGGGGGAGGATTTTAATGCTGCAGTGCTAAAGGTGATTTCTGGGATTATTAAAGAGACTAAAGATATTCGTTTTGAGGGGAATAATTATTCAGAACAATGGATTAAGGAAGCCAAGAAAAGAGGCCTGCCGAATATTGCTGCTACCTACAGTGCTTTGGAGGCATTAATTAAGAAAGAGAACATCTTGTTATTTGAAAAATATAAAGTTTTTTCTAAGGAGGAGTTGGTTGCGCGTTACCATATATGGGTGAATATGTATAATTTAACCTTAGAGATTGAGGCGAATGTTTTGAATGAGATGGTTAACGCCTCAGTGGTTCCAGCAGGTTATAAATACGAAAGATTATTATCTTGCGCTTTAGATAAGTTGGTAAGATTAAAGAAAAGCGTGGGATTAAAAGTGAATGCGGCGGCATTAATTGATAAAAAGGCTCATTTAAGCGAAGTTGTTTCTAGCATTTATTATGTGCGCAAAAATACCCTAGCGATGGTTAAGTTGCTGGCGCAGGCTAAAAAAATGAAGGATGAAAAACGCTCAGAGGTTTATTTTTATCGTCTTAAGCCTTTGATGGAGCATATTAGAAAACATGTAGATCAACTTGAATGTGTGGTTGCTGATGATGCTTGGGATTTGCCCAAGTACCGAGAGATGTTGTTTATTAAGTAATATTTAGCGGGTCTTGTCTTGGACTGTTTCTTAAGCCGCCTGAAGCGTCCTCGAATCCAGTCCAAGCCACCCGCTAATTCATTTTGGATAGAAAAGATAACAAGGTTTTTTAAGAATAACATGGAGGATTTGTTATGAATATGTTGTGGTACTTGATTAAGATTGGCGGCGTTACCATGGTTGTGCTTTTGGTAATGTCAGTAGTATCTTTTGCTATTATTCTAGAAAGAGTTATTTTTTATCGCAGTAAATCAAGGTTAAAACGTAAAGATTTTATGTTGAGGGTCCGCCATGAGCTTAAGAAGGGCGGTGTAAATCCGGCAATGAAAATATGCAAAGACAGCATTGCGCCTTTTTCTCAGGTAGTCTATGCGGGCTTAAGTTTTTTTGATTGCAGCGAAAAAGAAATTTCTAATAATATGGAGCGACAGGTTATTATTGAAACCGTTGACCTTGAGCGTTTTACTTCTGTAATCGGAACAATTGCAAGCGTTGCGGTTTATATCGGGCTTTTAGGGACAATAACCGGAATACTTAAGGCTTTTCACGATGTATCAGCTAGCGGTTCAAGCGGCATGAGCGTAATTATTGGAGGCATATCTGAAGCATTGTCTACTACTGCTGCAGGGTTAACTATTGCAGTGCCGGCGGTGGCTGCTTATAATTACTGCATGAAGAAGATTGATGATTTTATCAAGGATATGGAGTTGGCTGCTTCTGAAACTATGGATTTAGTCAGCGCGATAAAAAAATGAGGCAACCTGCTAGAAGACAAAAACCATTTACCGAAATAAACACCGCTCCCTTTACGGATATAATCTTGGTGCTTATGACTATATTTATGGTTGCCACGCCTCTTGTTATGCAGTCAAATATTCAGGTTAACCTGCCCAGTTCTTCAACCGGTAAACCAATGAAGGAGGCCAGGCAAATCAGTGTTATGGTGACTAATGAAGGTATGGTTTACCTTGATAATAAACTGATCTTAAGAAAAGCGCTTAAGGCAGAAGTCGCTAATCTTCACCAGGCTGATCCAGGACTAGAGGTAATTTTGTATTCTGATAAAATGGTAAGGTTTAAAGATATAGTCGGACTTCTGGATATCTTTAATGAGTTGAATATAAAGAATCTGAATATTGCCACCAAGACAGAATAAATACTGGCAATGATAGTTAATGTATTAGGAAGATGATTGAAAGATATGCGACCGTAGTCGTAGTTATTCCTACAACTAAGCCAACCTTTAGCCAGGGATAAAAACCTATCTTAACTCCACGGCTTTTTTCCAAAATATCCATGGCGATAATATTAGCGGTAGAGCCGATAATGGTAATATTCCCGCCGTAGCAGGCGCCGAATAATACTGCCCACCAAAGAGGTTTTATATTTATGTTTAAATTTCCCAAACTTTGAACAATCGGAATATATGTAGCCACCACAACTGTGTTATCAAGTACAGCCGAAAGTAATGAACTCGAATAGATAAGCACAGCCGATAATAAATTTGCAGGATTGCCAAACTTTCCGATTAAACCACGCGCGAGTACATCTGAAACCCCGCTATATTTAACAACTCCTGCTAGCGCAAAAAGAAATAAAAAGAATAAAACCGATGTCCACTCTACCTCTCGTTCAACATAATGCCGCATCCTATCGCGGCGATAAAGTAGGGCAATTCCTGCGAACACTATCGGAGTTATCATAAGAATACTGTTTTCCTCAAGCCCAAAAATAATTTCTATTCTGCGATGGAAAAAGATAGTTACGAGCATAGAAATAAATATGCCTATGCTCACTTTAGTTTTGATGTCCGTGGATATTCTGATCAGCGACATGAATAAGTGGTTTTCCTTTAGCGGTATAAGTTTTTCATTCATCTTTTTTATAGTCTTCTTATACCATAATGAAAGGATTACTAATGTACAAATAAAAACTATGGCAGTGACAGGAAAAGCATTTCTCATGAAATCTTCAAAGTTAAGATTCGCACGCGCAGCGATTAAGATGCCCACAGGATTACCAAGTAATGTTCCTGAAGAGCCAATGTTAGTGGCCAAAACAGAAGCCATAATTAAAGGAATAGGATTAATATCTATTAAATCGCATATATCAAGTATTATTTTTGACATTATGATAATGGAGGCAACCTCACCCATCAGGCCTGATAATATTCCTGATAGGAGCATAATTAATATAAAAAGTTTTTTCCCAGTTATGTTCTTGATCCTTATGAGGCGCGTGATAACCCAATAGAAAAAACCAGCGTCATTTAGCATGCCAACTAAAATCATTGTACCTATTAAAAACAAAATTACATCTAAAGAGGCAAACTTTATAAAATTCTCTAGGTCTATTGAGCGAGTAAGGAGCATGACTCCCGCGCCTAAGAAAACAAAACTGAGCCGGAGTTCCCAGTAAAGCAATACCCCCAGAATAGAGACGCAAAATATAGATGCAACTATCGCCTGATGTGAGGATAGCCCTATTTTTGGGCCACCGAAAGCGATAAATAATGCTGTAGCAATAATAATGAGTAGTTTCTTCATTCCAAGAACTCTTTCTTTGGTATGCTTAAATATTATGCTTGAATAATAACGATTTTGAAAGAAAATTATATATTGTTCTTCATATAATTGCAAGGATTATTTGAAGTTGAAGGGTATTTTTATCTAAGGCAACGAACAATAATTCTTTATTTTTTTCTTGTTTTATCCGTTTTTTTTGTTATACTTAAGTACATTAAAAATCGCTTAATTCATGCACGATACCCATCTTTTTAAAAGCATTATCTCCTATCTTGAGAGTCAGGAAAATAAAACTTCCCGTAAAATCAAGAAGGTCCATATTTGTCTTTCTGAGTTTGGTTCGTTAAAAAGAGATCATTTTCTCGAGCATTATAGTCAGGCGGTTTGTGGAACAAGGTGGGAGAGTTTAGAAGTAGTTATTAGTACAATACCTTTTGGTTCGGAACTAGAGATTACTGGTTTAGAGTTTGAAAGAATAAACGGAGGCTAGAAAAAAGTGAAATATGCAAGCTTAAAGAAAACAAATCTTAATGATTGGTTAGAGTACTTGAAAAATAAGGCGAAGCTTTACGCCCCGCGCAAAAAGGAAAACCTTTTTGTTTTTCGTCCGGTAAAAGATGTAGCAGATGTATGCCTTGAATATATCCCTACTATTCTTCCTCCCAAGAAATATTATTTTCCGCAAAAAGAAAAATTGTTTAAATTCAGCGCTCAGCCATTTAAAACCGCAAAAGCCATCGATAAATTCGAAGAGTTCATTCTTTTTGGGGTGCACACTTGTGATATTGCAGGTATCCAGTGTATGGATGTAGCTTTTAGGGATGGGCCGGAAGACCCGAATTATCTAAATAGAAAAGATAAAATGACTATTATTGGCATAGAATGTTTAAAATATTGTGACAAATATGCCAATTGTACTTCTATGGGCAATCATCTCCCCCGTGGCGGATATGATTTGATGATTGTAGATGTGGGGAATAAATTCATTATACATATTAATTCGGAAAAAGGCGAAAGGTTGGTTAAAGAGGTTGATTTCATAAAAGAATCAACAGAAAAGGAAATGGTTGAGCTTGATCGCACCCGAGAAGAGAAGAAAAAGGTGTTTAAAGACGAATTTTATGTGCCGCTTTCGAAAATTTATGAATCTTTTGATGAATCTTTTAACTCCGAGGTTTGGAAAGATGTCGGTAAAAAATGCGTTGCTTGCGGAAATTGTACAACGGTTTGTCCGACATGCTATTGTTTTGATGTGAGCGATGAAATGGAACTTAACCTTAATGACGGGGTGCGTTACCGTATCTGGAACTCTTGCCAAATGGATGATTTTGCTAAAGTAGCCGGTGGAGAAGATTTTCGAAAGGGGCGGGATAGCCGGCAGAGGCATCGCTATTACAGAAAATTTAAATATTCGGTTGATAAATTTAACAGGTATTTTTGTACGGGTTGTGGCCGTTGCACGCGCACCTGTATGGCAGGTATAAGTTTGATTGATACAATAAACGCGCTTGCGCCTGTTGCTGTCGATTAATTTTTAATAAATGAGGTATCTCCCGCCTCAGAAGCTATGCCAAAATTTTCTACGATAATTTTGGCATATTCGGCGGAATAAATTCAAGCATTAATTTACTCACACTTCGTGTTCGTAAGTTAAGCGTTCATTTAAAGGAGAAATCTATGATTGAGCGAGAAATACTTCTGGAGAAGATGAAAACTTCTCCCTATAAGCCGATGCGCGGCAAAATAATTTTTGCCGAAATGCTTACGGAAAAAGAAAAACTATTTCGTATCGAACTTGAAGATAAAATAAATCTTAGCCATGAACCTGGCCAATTTGTAATGGTTTCTATTTTTGGTTTTGGAGAAGCCCCTATTTCTGTTTGCTCTTCGCCGACTGATAAAGGGTATTTCGAGATTACCGTAAGAAATGTTGGCGTGCTTACCGATAAACTGCATAAATTGGAAAAAGGGGATATAGTGGGAATTCGCGGTCCGTTTGGCAAGGGATTTCCCATTGATAATATGTTTGGGTATGATGTTATGATCGTTGCTGGGGGTTTAGGGATTGTGCCTTTGCGTTCTTTGATCCGCTATATTATGTTTCATCGCAGTGATTTTGGCAATGTGCAGATACTTTTAGGTTGCAAATCCCCAAAAGAGCTTTTATTTGAAGCGGAGACAAAAGAATGGATGCGCAGGGCAGAGATAAAATTTAATTGTACCGTAGACAGGGGGGACGCGGATTGGGAAGGCAATGTTGGTTTAATTACTACCTTAATTCCTAACGTGGATATTAACCCTATGCGTACTTATGGAGTTGTAGTCGGCCCGCCGATCATGTATAAATTTGTTATTGTAAAGCTTCTGGAAAAGAATATTCCGGATCATCAGATTGTTGTTTCCCTTGAGCGCAGGATGAAATGCGGTTTGGGTAAATGCGGCCATTGCCAGATTGAGGGTATGTATGTTTGCCAGTCCGGGCCGGTTTTTAATTATGCGCAATTGAAGAATTTTAAAGGAGAGTGTCATGAAAAAGCAATCTAAGCCAAAGTTGGCATTTTTTGATTTTACTGATTGCGAAGGCTGTCAGCTGCAATTTGCCAATTTAGGGGGAGTATTATTAGAGCTTGTAGAATTAGTGGATATTGTTAATTTTCGTGAAATTATGTCTGAGGCGATAGAGGATTATGATATTGCTTTTATTGAGGGCAGCATTACTACGGATAACGATGTCCTGCGTATTAAGAAGATAAGAGAGAAGGCCAAGGTTTTAGTGGCATTGGGTTCATGCGCAGCTATCGCAGGGGTAAATGGGATTAAAAACCGCTCGTCTTTGGATACAGCTAAAACAATAGTGTACGGAGATAAGGCGGAGTTGATCAATACTATTAAAGCCATGCCAGTGCACGAGGTGGTGCGCGTAGATTATACGATTAACGGTTGCCCGGTTTATATCCCTGAGGTTATTAGCGTAGTAAAATGTTTACTCATGGGTAAACCGTATATTGTGCCTAATTATTCGGTTTGCACCGAATGTAAAATGAATGAGAATGTCTGCCGCTATGAAAAGGATCAGGAGTGTATGGGTACGGTGACTAGAGCTGGGTGTAATTCTTGGTGTATTAATAATGGAAATCGATGCTATGGTTGTCGTGGTTTAGTAGATAATCCGGCAGCAAATGCACAAAAAGATATTTTGAATAAATATGGATTAAAGCTAGAAGACGTCTTAAAGCATTTTACTTTATACAATGATTCCATGGGGGAGAAATATGACCAAGAGTTTAAATAAAATAGATTCTCAAAACGTAAAAGTAGATGTGCATTATTTAACCCGCGTAGAAGGGCATGGCAATATTGTGGTTGACGTAAAAGAGGGTAAGTTAACTAAATGTGAATTTCAAGTAATTGAGTCTCCGCGTTTCTTTGAGTCTATGTTGGTGGGTAGATCTATTTGGGAAGCTCAGCATTTGACTAGCCGCATCTGTGGAATTTGCGCCTGCGGACATACTCTGGCAAGCATTAAAGCAGCAGAGGATGCCCTAGGCGTAAAACTATCGGATGAGGTTGTAATGCTTAGGAAATTATTGCTTAATATTGAAATGCTGGATAGCCATATTTTACATATTTATATTTTGGTTGCTCCGGATTTATTGGGGGTAAAGAGTATTTTGCCTTTGATCAAGACGCATCGGCCGGTAATTGAGATGGCTTTACGCATGAAGCGCATGAGTGATTATGGCGGAGAGGTGCTTGCCGGCAGGCATATCCATCCTATAAGTTATGTTATTGGCGGGCTTACTCAACTTCCTTCGCGTGAAGGTTTGGAAAAACTACATAGCTTAATGTTAGAATCACGTAAAGATGGTGAGGAAACAGTAGAAATTATTAAGACATTAAAATTTCCGGAGTTCCAGAGGCCGACACAATATATGTCACTTACCCATGATGATGAATACGCTATGTATGACGGGGATTTAGTGGTAAATGGGATAAAGAGTAAGGTGGCTGATTACCGTAAACTTTTTATAGAATCAGTAGTAGATTATTCGCGGGCTAAAATATCCAAGATTAACGGAAAATCTTATGCTGTAGGGGCCTTGGCGCGTTTTAACAATAATTCTGATAAATTGCACAAAAAAGCCAAGGCAGTGGCAAAAGAATTGGGCTTAAAAGCACCCTGCCACAACCCTTACCTTAATACTGCAGCTCAGCTTGTAGAGTGGGTGCATTGTTTGGAAGATTCGATTACTATTCTTGAGAAGATTTTAAAAGACGGTTTAAATGAGCAGAAGGTGGTTGTGTCAAGTTGGCCAAAAAGAAGCGAAATTGGCAAGACAAAATATAAGCCGAATACAGGAAAAGGTTGCGTTGAGGTTCCTCGGGGCTCTTTATTCCATGAATACTCAATAAATGAAACTGCGCATATTACTGCCGCCAATTGCGTCATTCCTACCAATCAGAATATGGGTAACTTAGAGGATGATATGCGTAAAATTGTGCCGGAGTTATTGGGAAAGAAGACTCAGGAAGAGATTACCCTTAGCCTTGAGATGCTTGCTCGCGCATATGATCCCTGTATATCTTGCGCCACGCATCTTTTAGATGTAAAATTCATCAATGCTTCAGATAGGTCAGTCATTGATGACACTGAGCAAACGCGCTAGATAAAGATGAGCGAGGCGAAGTGTCTACACCAAAAATTGCAGTAATCGGATTAGGCAATAGCTTAAGGAGGGATGACGGAATAGGAGTAATTATTCTGGAATCTCTCCTTAATAATTATAAGCGTCCGGGTATAGATTACCTGAACTTCGGTATCGCGAGTTTTGATCTTATGCATCGTTTGCAGGATTATGATGCAGTTTTGTTAATCGATGGCATTGTTGCGGGCCTTTTAGCCGGAGAATTGACGATATTCAATTTGGAAGAGGTAGCTTTTTCTCAAGAAGACAACGCAGTTTCAACTCATGAATTAAATCTCAAAGATATTTTTAGATTAACGCATAATTTGGGGATAAAGACGAAAATTTATATTGCCGGGATACAAGTGCAAGATGTTAGTTTTGGTGAATCTTTAAGCCAACTGCTTAAAAAAAATTTAGAGGTGATGACAAAACAGATTGATAAATTTATCCAGGAAAGGTTGTTATAGATAAAATGTGTTACGCTATACCGGGAAAAGTAGAGAAAATAGAGAAGAATATGGTTATCGTCGATTATTTCGGTGAGAAGCGTAAGGCGCTTAATGAACTGTCGCAGATTAGTGTCGGGGATTATATCTATGCTCAAGGTGGTTTTGTAGTGAGTAAAATATCTGCTCTAGAAGCAGAAAGTATCCTTGCGGTATGGAAGGAGACATTTTTCCAGTTGCAGGAGGTAGATTTAAGGCTTTCTCGTCTTAATCTGGGAGATAGAAATGCAGATAAAAGCCTGCTGGAAATATTAGATAGGGCTAGCCAGTCTAAAGAATTAAGTCGTGCTGAGTTATTGTATTTATTAGAGCTAAAAGATCAGGCAAAGCTTGAGCTTTTTTTTAAGACAGCAAATTTCCTGCGTCAGAAATACCACAAAAACTCCTGTTGCGTGCATGGAATAATTGAAATATCTAACTACTGTATTCGGGGATGTCTTTATTGCGGTATATCAAATCATAATAAAGAGCTGCAACGTTATCGTATGACAAAAGATGAGATTTTGCAAGCTGCACAAGAAGCTGTCCAAGTGTATGGTTTTAAATCTTTGGTTTTGCAAAGCGGAGAGGACCCTGGATATAGCATTGATGAATTAGCGGATATAATTAAAGAGATAAAGAATAAGTTTCCCACGTTAATTTTTATCAGCTTCGGAGAAATTGGTATAGATGGTTTAGAAAAACTTTATCAAGCAGGCGCGCGGGGTTTGCTTATGCGTTTTGAGAGTTCAAATCCCAAGATTTATGAAGATGTCCATCTTGGGCAAAGCTTGGAAAGCAGGCTTATGCATTTGAAAGAAGCTTATAAAATAGGGTACTTGATTATTACCGGAGGGTTAATCGGTATCCCTGGCCAGAGCAAAGAGGATATCTTGAATGATATATTTTTGGCTAAAGAATTACATGCAGAGATGTTCAGTTTCGGTCCTTTTATTCCGCATCCACATACACCTTTTGCAGCAATAATGCCTGCGCAGCACCCGCCGGTACGCGCTTCTGCACAGGTAGAAGAGGTGGTTAAGGTCTTAGCCATTGCTAGGATTATTGATCATACCCAGGCTAAAATTTTAGTAACTACTGCACTTGAAACTCTGAGCAGGGAAGCGGCAAAAAGCGGGCTGCTTGCCGGAGCAAATTCGCTTATGCTTAATGTTACTCCTTTGGCTTATCGGCCATTTTATGCTATTTATCCTAACCGGGCACATCAATCTGAAGATATTAATGTTCAGATTGAGTCTACTGTTTCTCTCCTGCGTTCTTTGGGCCGCGCTCCAACTGATCTGGAAGTGATCTTATGAAATACATAAATGAAGAAAAAATAAATAACTTGATTGTTGATGCGACTAAGATTGATAGCCGTAAGCTCGATGTTATTCTTAAGAAGGCAAAATCGCTTCAACGCTTAACTCTAGATGAATCTGCGGTTTTACTTTTAATTAAAGACCCGGAAGATATCCAGAAAATATTCAGCGCGGCTAGTTTTGTGAAAGATGCAATCTATGGAAGAAGGGTAGTGCTTTTTGTGCCTCTTTATATTAGTAATCTTTGCGCAAATAATTGCCTTTATTGCGCGTTTAAATCAGATAATTCCTTAATTAAGCGCAAGGCCCTAACTGTTCCTGAAATTAATACTCAGACAGAGTGGTTGTTAAGCCGCGGCCATAAAAGGATACTTATGGTTTGTGGCGAAGAGGCGCCAAGCGGTAAATCGAATATAGATTATTATACTGAAGCAATTAAGGCTATTTATGCTGCGGAAGTGGGTAAAAATAAAATTAAAAGAGTTAATGTTAATTGCGCGCCGCTTGGTGTTGATGAGTTTAAGCAGCTTAAGGCAAGCGGTATCGGCACGTATCAAATTTTTCAGGAGACATATCATCAGGATACTTATCTGCGAATGCATCCTAAGGGCCCGAAAAGAGATCCGGATAATAGGATTGATGCAGTTGACCGGGCATTTAGCGCAGGAATAGATGATATAGGTATTGGCGCCCTTTTTGGCTTATATGATTGGCGTTTTGAAACCTTAGGTTTACTTTCTCATGTTCAGCATATGGAGAAGAAATTTAAAGTCGGCCCGCATACAATTTCCGTTCCGCGTATTGAACCAGCAGAGGGCGCAGAGCTTTCTCTTAATCCGCCGTATAAGATTTCCGATGAAGAGTTTAAAAAGGTGGTTGCGGTCTTAAGACTCTCTGTGCCGTATACCGGAATAATTATGACTACACGCGAAAATGCCGGGATGCGGGATCTGCTTTTAAGCCTGGGAGTCTCCCAGATTAGTGCCGAATCAAATACATCTCCTGGTGGCTATTCTGCTGGTAATGCAGAACAGGCAGGCCTGCCTGACCGGCAGGCAGGTGGGCAATTTTCCCTTGGTGACCATCGTAGTTTGGATCAGATTGTGGGTGCTCTGATTGCCCACGATTATATCCCTAGTTTTTGCGCTGCTTGTTATCGCCTGGAAAGAACCGGAGAAACTTTTATGCAAATGGCTAAACCCGGGACAATTAAGGGGAAATGTAGTATGAATGCGCTAATAACGCTGAAGGAGTATCTCAATGATTTTGCATCTGTGTCGGTTAGGGATGCATGTCAGAAAATGATTGCGCGTTATTTCAAGCAGTTGGACCCATTAGAGCAAGAGCAATTGAAGCTATTTATTGGCCATGTTGATTCTGGGATAAGGGATGAGTATGTTTAAGCTAAGCGAGTCTTTAAGTTGAATTATACCAAGAAAGATTTACATTATGAAGTTACTGCAGGAGGTGATTTTCCAGAAGACCTAAGCCGATATAAAATGGTTATTTCTTGCTGGGGTTGCATGGTTAATCGAGCAGAGATTATACATCGTATTGAAAAGGCTAAGGCTGCAGGTGTGGCAATTACTAATTATGGTGTACTTATGGCGTATCTTTCTGGTATACTTAAGCGGGTAATTGGACCCTTTAAAGAAGGATTGGTAAAACTGGAGACATAAGTTCTACAAAAACCAATATAAATCTTGACAAATATGCCAATTAATAATAACATAGCAAAGATTTGGATCAAGGATGGGACAGAGACGTCCGGAGGAGTTATTCGGCCGTCTTTTTTTGTTTCCTTGCTCGCACTACGTGCGATCAAGGATTTAGCTAGATCAAAGATATAAGGCGCTCAATTCCTGCATAGAAATTAGGCAAAATCAGACATGAAAATAATTAATAAGAAGATTATTAATGATGTTGGTGGCGTAAGGATTACTCAGCTGGATATTCAAGCTAGCGATATCGCATCTTGCGCCCTTCCCGGCCAGTTTGTGATGTTGATGGCTAGCGAAAAGGGAGAACGCATCCCCTTGACCTTGGTTCATACGGATAAAATTCGAGGAATGGTGAGCTTGATTTTTCAGGAGGCAGGTTTTACTACTAAGAGTTTAGGTAAATTAAATCCTAATGATACGCTTTATTCTCTGGTTGGGCCATTGGGGCATCCTACGGAAATAAAAAAATATGGAAAAGTAATTTTAGTCGGCGGTGGCGTGGGGATTGCCGAGATTCTGCCAGTTGCCCGCGCGTTAAAGCAGGCAGGAAACCATATCACGACTATTCTCGGTTCAAGAAATAAAGACCTGCTTATTTTAGAAACTGAGCTTAAGGATGCGTCGGATCAGATTTATATCATGACTGATGATGGCTCTTATGGTAGAAAAGGCTTTACTACGGATATGTTAAAGGAGCTTTTGAGTAAAGAGAAATATGATTTGGTTTATTCTGTAGGGCCGATTCCTATGATGAAAAGAGTGGCTTTGGTAAGTAAGGGATACAATACCAAAACTTTGGTTTCACTTAATGCTTTGATGGTTGATGCTACCGGAATGTGCGGCTGTTGCCGGGTAACTGTTTTTGGCCAGGTAAAATTTAGTTGTGTGGATGGACCGGATTTTGACGGCCACGGGGTTGATTGGGAAGAGCTTGAAAAAAGAAATAAGGCGTATAGTGTTCAAGAGAAACACATCTGTAATTTAAATGGGTAATCTTTTTTTCGTAGGTGACGTTTAAACGTCACCTACGTTGTGGATAACTATGAAAAAAGAACCAATAAAAGCTAGAGAGACGCCTGCGGAAATAAGGGTGGGTAATTTCGAGGAGGTAGTTAAGGGCTACTCCGAAGAAGAGTCCTTGCTGGAAGCTACAAGGTGCTTGCAATGTAAGAATCCTGTTTGCATTAGCGGCTGTCCGGTGGGTATTGATATAAAGAAGTTTATTTATCAGATTACGCAAAAGAATTACCAGGCCGCGTATTTTACTATTAGAGAAAAAAATAATTTTCCCTCTATTTGTGGAAGGGTTTGCCCGGCTGAATATCAATGTCGTAAAACATGTATACTTACAAAAAAAGGTTCGCCTTTTGCCTCAGAACAAGCAATCAACATACACTTTCTGGAACGTTTTGCGGGAGATTATGGCAAAAATAAAAATCTGGATGTCAGGGAAGAAAAAGAGGAAAAGTTTTCTAAATTTAAAGTAGCGGTGGTTGGCTCTGGCCCGGCAGGGTTATGTTGTGCTGGTGAGTTAGCCCGTAAGGGAGTGCATGTTGATATCTTTGAAAGTTTGCATAAAACTGGTGGTGTTTTAAGATACGGCATTCCGCCGTTTAGGTTGCCTTGGGATGTTTTGGATTTTGAGATAAATTACCTTAAAAAATTAGGCGTAAATTTTATTACTAATTTTCTCGTAGGCAAAGTCAAAACTATTAAAGAATTATTCAATCAAGGGTATACTAATCTATTTTTGGGGCTTGGTGCTGGGGTGCCATCTTTTTTGGGAATTAAAGGCGAAAACCTTTGCAATATCTATTCGGTAAATGAATTCCTGACCCGGGTGAATCTGATGTCTGCTTATAAATTCCCCGAGTTTCATACTCCGGTTAATATTGGTAAAAACGTTTTGATTGTCGGCGGAGGAAATACTGCCATAGATTCTGCCCGAGTTGCTTTGAGACTGCAGAAGTTAAATGGACTGCCACTGAACACTACAATTATCTACCGGCGTACGGAAATCGAAATGCCGGCAAGGCGCCTGGAAATAGAACATGCCCGGGAAGAAGGGGTAAAGTTTGAATTTCTGGTGCAACCAAAAGAATTTATTGGAGATAATCAGGGTATGGTCAGGAGATTAATTTGTCTTAAGTCTGAGTTGGGAGAACCGGATAGTTCAGGCAGGAGAAGGCCGATAATTATAGAAGGAAGTGAATTCCAGCTTGATTGTGATTTATGCGTGATTGCCGTGGGATTAAAAGCAAACCAGATTTTGATTAATGCAACGCCGGAACTAAAAACTGATAAATATTCAGATATCATTGTGGATTCTGAAAGCATGGAAAGTTCCATTAAAGGAGTTTTTGCCGGAGGGGATATTGTTGGTGGAGAAGGTACGGTTATTGAGGCTATGGGTATGGCTAAGAAGGCATCTAGCGCTATAATAAATGAGCTTTCTAAAAAAGGAGAGAGATAATGTTAAAGAAAATCGAAGAGTTTATGGACTTAGTAGTAAAAAGGAATCCAGGTGAGACGGAATTTCATCAGGCTGTGCGTGAAGTCGTTGAATCAGTAATGCCTTTTATTGAGAAAAATCCGAAATATCAAGAAGCAAAGATATTAGAGAGAATGATCGAGCCGGAAAGAACAATAATATTTCGTGTTCCTTGGCTTGATGATCAGGGAGAAATTCAAATTAACCGCGGATACCGGATTGAAATGAGTAGCGCCATCGGGCCGTATAAAGGCGGGTTGCGTTTGCATCCTAGCGTGAACTTAGGCATATTGAAATTTTTGGCTTTTGAACAGGTTTTTAAGAACGCACTTACTACTTTACCTATGGGGGGCGGAAAAGGCGGATCAGATTTTGATCCTAAAGGAAAATCGGATAATGAAGTAATGAAGTTTTGTCAGAGTTTTATGATTGAGTTAGAAAGGCATATTGGCCCGAATACAGATGTGCCTGCCGGAGATATCGGAGTGGGCGGCCGCGAGATCGGATATTTATTCGGTCAATATAAAAGGCTGCGTAATGAATTTTCAGGCGTGCTTACGGGCAAAGGCCTTAATTGGGGTGGTAGCTTGATCAGGCCGGAAGCTACGGGTTATGGTTGCGTATATTTTGTAGAAGAGATGCTTAAAACGCGGGGAGATTCCTTGAAAGGAAAAGTTTGTACGGTATCTGGTTCAGGTAATGTCGCCCAATACACGGTCGAAAAACTTATACAGATGGGAGCTAAAGTAGTTACTTTGTCTGATTCTGACGGGTATATTTACGATAAAGACGGTATTGATAAGAAAGAACTGAACTGTGTTTTGCATTTGAAGAATGTCAAGCGTGGTAGAATTAAAGATTGCGCTAAGGAATTTAGCTGTAAGTATTTTGAGAAACAAAGGCCTTGGGGTGTTCAATGCGATGTTGCATTTCCTTCTGCTACTCAGAATGAGATAAATGAAAATGATGCTAAAACTTTAGTGAAAAATGGTTGTATTGCTATCGGTGAGGGCGCAAATATGCCTACAACTCCGGAAGGAGTGGAGGTATTCCAAAGGGCCAAGATTCTTTATGCTCCTGGCAAGGCTGCAAACGCCGGCGGCGTAGCTACATCCGGACTTGAAATGAGCCAAAATAGCGTTAGGTTGTCCTGGACGCGTGAAGAGGTGGATAGAAAGCTGCATGATATAATGATTGCTATACATGAGCAGTGTGTTAAATATGGCAAAGAATCTGAATATACTAATTATGTCAATGGAGCAAATATTGCCGGGTTTGTTAAGGTAGCCGATGCCATGCTGGACCAGGGATTGGTGTAATAGTAATAAATAGTCGCTGTCCCTATTTAAATTATAGTTGCATGCTAGATAGTTAAGTTGTAGAATGGCTTTTGTGGATAAAGATCAGATAGTTGAGGATTTCTTCCGCAGCTTAAAAGTTGCGCTCACCAACGCTTTTTCTTACCCTAAAGATCACCCTTATTTTATTAAGTCCGTAGAGAATTTTAAGCTTAAGCTTGAACTTGTCCTTACTGTTTTAAATCCGCTTAAAATCGGGGTAACTAGTTTAGGGCTTGTAGTTGATGGAAAGAGCCTTGCGAAAATCGGTTTTTATGACGAATTAGCCCGCCTACTGCATCAGCGTAAAATCAAAAATATAGAAATCAGGAATGGGGCAAGCCTCGAGGAGATAATTCAGTTCCTTTCTGTAATCTCGTTGCCGCAAAAAGATATTTTTAAAAACGGCGGGATAAATGTGCTTTTAGATAAAAAGCAACTTACTAATTTTACGGTAGATGAGCTGGATTATTCCGCATTTTTGCATGGAGAAGGCCAGGAGTGCGCTGATATTTGGGGCTATATGCTTAGTGATGTCACGCATAGTAATGATGCGGTTAAGTTAGCTCAGTTGGCAGATGGTTTCGGCTCGTTTATTAATCGGGTTAGCGAAAAAGATCTTCTTGATGCCGAAGGTATTTCTTCCGAGGTCAATGAGTTTTTAGCTTGTTTAAGAGACAAAAACAAGGAAAAGTTTGATAAATGTTCACAAGCTGTTTTTCTTTGGCTCCTGCGCAATAAAAAATCTCTTAGTCAGGAAAAACTGGCAAAACTTAAACCGGTTTTTAATGGTTTAAACCAAGAGGATTTTAGTGCTCTCCTCCAAGAAGGATTTATGCAGGAGGATAATTTTGATACTTTGAGCCTGCAGCTTTTTTCTAAGATTTCTGAACAGAAAGATTTTCCTAAGATCACCGAAAAATTTTTTAATAAAATAAATGAAACGCCAAATTTAAGAGAGAACCCCGGGGTAGTAAAGAAAATTCGAAATTTATTAAGCAGTACGCAGGATGATCCTCTGTCTGCGGTATATCGCAATACGCTTGAATCTTTGGTCAAAGGGATCTCTTTTTCCGGCAAACTTTTTTTTGACCACAAGATGCTTAAGGAAAATTACCGTTATATAGTTTTAAGCATACTTGCAACCGATGAAAACATGGATACCCTGACACTGACAGCAGCGATTTTGGAGAAAGAGTTAGTCGAGGTATTTGAAAATAATGATGTAGGTTTGCTAAAAGACCTCTGGGGCGTATTGGCTAAAAGAAAGAAAGAGGGCATAAAAGCATGTATTAATCTTGAAAAGAGTTACTCTTCTTTTATCGAAAATATTGTTTTAAATGACAGTTTGATTTCTGAGCAAGAATTTCTTTTGGAAATGGTAACTCATTCCAGCCAGGATTTGAGTGTATACCTGGACAGAATATTTACTGCGGAGAAAGCAGATAAGCAGGTTTTAAATTTATTTTTGAGATTGTTTCAAGGCAGCCTGGAAGCTTTTTATGAAAAATTGGATTCCAAGATTCAGGATACGGAATTTCTTGCCAATTTAACCGATGTGTTAAGCCAACTTGATACACCTGCATCCTTAAGTATATTAGAATACGTATATTTATCCGCTAATGAATTGGTTAAATTTGAGTCGTTAAAAGCCATGTGTAAATTAAAGAAAGTGGATACTACATTTCTTATGCGTCAGTTAAATACGGATTCGTTATTACTTAGAAATAGGTTGCTTTCTGTTTTAATATTGGACGCGCAGGCAAAAAAAGATGTTTTAGATTTACTGTTTGGAATTCCCAGTTTTCTAGGAAGCAAAAATAATCTTCTTATTGAAAATATGCAGATTGCTTTTGATTTACGGTTTGTTGAGGCAATTAGCCATATTAAACAATTAGGCCGCAGGAGATTCTTCTGGAACAGGGAATTACGTAATAAGGCAGTTGGAATCCTAAAGGAGTGGAATGCTAGGTAAGGTTGAAGAAGCTTTTAAAGAGTTGCTCACTTGTCTTCAGACTGCCAAGATGTACGGCATAGTACATCCTATGTTTGGAAAATCCCTGGATAAGGCGTATGCGGCTTTTGAGGATATTTTAGCCCAGCGTCAGGAGATGGTTATTGGCATTGTGGGGGATGAACTAGCTTTTGAAAAAGAGATTTTTTTTGATTTAGGTAAGCTTTTAAGATCAGCAATCCTATATTTAAAAGAAAGAAATATTGAAAGGCTTGCTTTTTCTCGCGGATTAAGTAAAGCTGAACTGGGTAAATTTGTGGGTGTTCTTGTTGGCCCAAAAGAAGACTTTAAAGCAGATCCTCAGATGTTATTAGCTCATATTGGAGTGAAAAATATAAGTATCGGCAAATTGAAAGTTGACGAAAGGAAAGATGGGGATTTTTTTACGAGTAGCCAGATTGAACTTTATAATTCTTCTGTGGATAGGGTTAGCCAGGTTTTATCTAGCGTGCTTAATTTTGAAAAAATTGATCCGCTTGGGCTTAAATTTTCTTTAAATAGCATTATTGATAATTTAGGTGCACAGCGTCAAGAGTTGTTAAAGTTAATTACGGTAAAAAGGTATGACGTGGAGATTTATGTGCACATGCTTAATGTTTCCATTTTTGCCATGTATTTTTCTTCGCGCCTGGGGTTTGAGAAGAATGATATATTGGATATCGGCGTAGCCGCTCTTTTTCACGACATTGGTAAATTGTATATTTCGCGTAAGACTTTACATAAATCTGGTCAGCTTAGCGAACAGGAGTTTAATCGCATTAAGAGCCATACGGTTTTGGGTGCTGAGTTTATGTTTGAATACGTCGATAGTTTGGGGATTTTACCGGTGGTAGTTAGTTTCGAGCATCATTTAAAATATGACTCTTCTGGATATCCCCGTATGCCTTTATTAAAAAAACAGCATATAGTCTCTTCCATTGTTGCTATCTGCGATGTCTATGATGCTCTTTCGCAAAGGCGAGGTTACAAGCTGGATTATTCCCCGGACGTAGTTTACAATATTATGAACAAAGATAAAGGCAGTTCTTTTGATCCAGAGTTACTGGATAAGTTTTTTAGAATTATAGGTTTTTGGCCAATTGGTTCGGTAGTGGCTTTAAATGACGGTAGTATAGCTTTAGTCAGGGATGAAAATGAGTCCGATATCAGGCGGCCAAAAATCGAGATAGTTTCACCCGTTGACAGAAAACGCCTGGTTGATTTGGCCCAAGATTACAGTTTATCTATTGAACGCTATCTCAATCCCTGGAAGGAAGGTAAGGAGTATCTTGCCCTTGGCCAGTAGCTTTAGGCGCTTTACAAATGGGGTAACGTATAATACAATATAGTTAATAATGAGTAATCTATGATCAAAAAAACAGGTTTTGATAACGAAAAATATCTCAAAGACCAGACTGCTGCTATTGTCGACCGGGTAAAGAAATTTGATAATAAGCTTTACCTTGAATTTGGAGGCAAACTTTGTTTTGATTATCATGCTGCGCGCGTTCTGCCGGGTTATGATCCCAATGTAAAAATAAGATTATTGCAGTGTTTAAAAGATAAAATAGATATTGTGCTTTCTATATACGCTGGGGATATCGAGAAGGGTAGGGTGCGCGGGGATTTTGGGATTACTTATGATGCAGCTACTTTAAAATTAATTGATGATTTAAGAAAATGGGGATTGGATATTTTAGCGGTAGTAATTACGCGTTTTGCCAATCAGTCCTCGGCGGTTATTTTTAAAAATAAACTAGAACATCGCGGAGTAAAAGTTTATCTGCATTATCCAATTGATGGTTATCCTGCGGATATTGATGCTATTGTCAGTGAGAAAGGTTTCGGCAAGAATGATTACATTGAAACTAAGAATCCTATTGTTGTGGTTACTGCCCCTGGCCCTAATAGTGGAAAGTTGGCTACCTGTCTTTCTCAGCTTTTTCATGAACATAAACGTGGTATTAACGCTGGCTACGCCAAATTTGAAACTTTCCCCATATGGAACCTTCCGCTTAAACATCCGGTGAATGTCGCTTATGAAGCAGCTACAGCCGATATCCAGGATTTCAACCTAGTTGACCCGTTTCATTTGAATAAATATAACAAGGCTGCTATTAACTATAACCGCGACGTAGAGAGTTTTCCCATACTTAAGCTTATTTTAAGCAGAATTTTTGCCAGGGACTATAATCTTCCCACATATAATTCTCCTACTGATATGGGGGTTAACCGCGCAGGTTTTGGGATTATTGATGATAAAGCGGTGGTTGATGCAGCAAAACAAGAGCTTATTCGTAGGTACTTTAGGTATCATAGTGAATGTGCCCTGGGTATTGAGAAAAAAGAAACCGTAGACAGGGTAACCTTGCTTATGGAAGAGCTGGGAGTAAAAGTTACCGACCGTTTAGTTGTTGAGATTGCCAGAAAAACCGCAGAAGAAGCGGAAAAAAAAGGCAAGGGTAATGAAGGTATATATTGCGGGGCGTCAATTGAATTAAGCGATGGCCAGATTGTTACGGGTAAAAACTCTAAACTTATGCATGCTGCATCAAGCTTGGTTTTAAATGCTGTGAAGACTTTAGCGCGTATCCCGGATGAGATTTTGCTTTTAAGCCCGCATATTATAAATCAGATCGCCAAATTAAAAGAAGGAATTTTGGGCCAGGATTCAGAGAGCCTGGATTTAGAGGAGTGTTTAATTGCTTTAGCGATAAGCGCGACTACAAATCATACCGCAGAGTTGGCGATGAATAAGTTAGGCGAGTTAAAGGGTTGTGAAGTGCATATGACTCATATTCCTACTCCCGGGGATGAAGTGGGGTTAAAGCGGCTGGGAGTAAATCTTACTACCGATGGTAAATTCTCTTCCCGTAATCTTTTTGTTACCTAACTGAGCCTACAGTAACTATGTCAGTTAAAATAAAATTTCTTGGAGGCACAAAGACTGTTACCGGGTCAAGCCATTTGATTACGGCAGGTTCTACGGAGATACTTCTTGATGCGGGCCTTTTCCAGGGGCACCGCGATGCTTTTTATAAAATTAACACCACTTTTCATTATAATCCGCGTACGATTAATGCTATGGTCTTGTCACATGCGCACATCGACCATTGCGGCAACATACCCAATTTAATTAAGCAAGGTTTGCGTTGTAAGATCTATACTACTTCGGCAACCAAAGATTTGGCGGATCTTATGTTGGTGGATTCAGGAAAGATTCAGGAAGAAGATGTGCGTTACGTAAATAAAATTAATAGGCGTTTAAATTTGCCTTTGCGTAAAGCCTTGTATACAGCGAAGGAAGCTTCCAGGGCCACCAAAATTTTCCGCTCTATTTCTTATAATCAAAAGTTTTGTATTGCTAAAAATGTCTTTGCTACTATTCTTGATGCCGGGCATATTTTAGGCTCAGGGAGTATTGTTTTAGAGATTAAAGATGGACAGCAAATTTTGCGTTTAGGTTATGCGGTGGATTTGGGAAGGAAGAATCTTCCCCTATTGAATGACCCGGTGATTCCCAAAGGGTTGGATTATTTAATTATGGAGTCTACTTATGGCGGCAGATTGCATCGGCCGATTGATGAAGCACAGTCAAGATTAAGGGAGGCGATTTCCCGGGCAGTTAAAAGAGGTGGCAAGGTGCTTATTCCTTCTTTCACCTTGGAACGAACACAGGAGGTAATTTATTTTTTAAATGAATTGCTCAAAGATAAACTTATCCCTCCGGTGCCTATTTATGTGGATAGCCCGTTAGCTACGAATATTACTGACCTTTTTAATTATCATCTGGATTTTTTAAATAAAAGGACTCGCCAAGCGTTTAGTAAGGGCGATAACCCTTTTGAATTATTAAATTTACGTTTTATCCGCGAACAAAGAGAATCCAAGGCTTTAAATACCGATAAGCGGCCAATGATTATTATTGCCGGTAGCGGTATGTGTGAATCCGGGAGGATGCTGCATCACTTACAGAATAATATCGAGGATTCACGCAATATGATTCTAGTTGTCGGATATATGGCCCAGGATACTTTGGGAAGAAGAATAGTTGAAAAAACGCCTTTTGTAAAAATATTCGGAGTAGAATATGAACTTAATGCCGAAGTGGTGGTGATTAACGCATTTTCCGGGCATGCTGATCAGTCGGAGTTGTTGGACTTTGTTTCTGGTTGCTTGCCGCTTAAGCGTATTTTCCTGGTGCATGGAGAACTCGAGCAATCGATGATTCTTTCTGATCTATTGATTCAAAAAGGGTTAGATGTACATATTCCGGATAAAGATGAAGAGGTATTGCTTAATTAGTTGATTTGTGGTAAAGTAACTTTCTTGAATTTATATGTTGTCATTCTGAGGAGCGAAGCGCCGAAGAATCTTAACGGAATGAGATTCTTCGGCTCGCCTATCGGCGGCTTCAGAATGACGTAATTGAGACGTAATGATATTAGGAGGAAATTAAAATGATTGGTGGTTTTTCAACTCCCAAGAAAGATAAGGCAATGAAATCATCCGGAGGCAAGCTGGTCAAGACCGGAGAGATATTGGTACGTGGCATAGATA
>JAKLQX010000009.1 GCA_022013085.1 Candidatus Omnitrophota bacterium
CAACTCAGTTTCTAAATCCAGTTGCGCTGGATCAACATCTTCTTCTAAAAACAGGCTTTCTGAAGTCGCAACCTGATTAATTAATATCTTCACCCAGCACCTTCTACTAAATTTTTATTCATCTTCCACTAAAAAAACCGTTTATTAATATTCAGAAGGTGCTGGGTTCACTATTTCCTATTTAATTTTTTTTGCAAGGCCCTGCCGACAAAATCCGGCACAAAACTAGAAAGATCCGCGCCCAAACTAGCCGCCTCTTTAATTAATTTTGCTGAAATATAGCTATAAGATTCATGCGGCATAAGGAAAATTGTTTCAATGTCGCTTGAAAGTTTGCGATTCGTCAGAGCCATCTGAAACTCATATTCAAAATCTGAAAGCATGCGTAGCCCGCGCACTAAAACCTTAGCCTTCATTTTATGCGCGAAATCTACAACTAAACCATCAAAATGCGTTACACTCACTCCAGGCATACCGCTTGTAGCCTGCTTAAGCATCTGGACTCTTTCTTTTACAGTAAATACCGGCTTCTTATGTGGATTATGCGCCACAGCCACAATCACATCTTGAAAAATCTCATGTGCCCGCATAATTAGATCAATATGCCCATTAGTTACTGGATCGAATGTTCCTGGATATAAAGCTACTTGGCACATTTTTATTCTTTCTTCCTAAAAATTGAAAGCCAGGTATCACCGTACTTGGCTTCTTTAACTAAGCTAAACTTTTCGCTATCCTTTGGCAGTAATTCTGCCTTAGGATGCTGCGCTATAATTAAACCATTGGGCGCTAATATATCATAAGCCTCCAGGGTTTGCAAGATTTTTTTTGCCATATCTTCATGGTAAGGCGGATCAAAAAATATAAGATCAAAACACTTCTTATCCTTAGCTAACAACTTAATTGCCTTATGCGCATCTAGATAATATAGGTTACAAGACGATGCTTTCAGCGATTCTATGTTTCTTTTTATAGCTAAAATAGCGCCATGGTTACACTCCACAAGAGTAAGCTCGCTAATGCCCCGAGAAAGCGCTTCAAAACTCACTGCGCCAGAACCCGCGCAAAGCTCTAGAAAGCTTAATCCATCAATATCACCCAAAATATCAAAAATCGCTTTACGCACCTTATCCTGCGTAGGCCGGATACCTCTGGGGAAATAAATTTTTCGGTTACGGTATTTTCCTGTAGTTATACGCATTACATTAACCCACTAAGATTAATAATTCATACTCCGGAAACCTTTGTAACAACTTTGCTTTTAATAATTTATGCGCGGAATCTTTTAAAGATAAATCTAGTTTTAGTAACTTAGAAGCTTCCTCTCGCGCGGCTTTAAGCAACTTCATTTGAGTTAAAGGATTGGCAATCTTTAACTCAGCTAATCCATGCTGAAGCCTGCCAAAAAACTCACCCGGGCCACGGATTTTCAAATCTTCTTCAGCAATTCGGAATCCATCGCAAGATGCAATCATAGCTGCCAAGCGCGCTTTTGACTCATTAGTTTGCGCGTCAGAAATAAGTATGCAAAATGATTGCAACTTACCCCTGCCGATTCTTCCACGCAACTGGTGCAACTGACTTAAACCAAAGCGCTCAGCATGTTCAATAATCATACAGGTAGCATTAGCAATGTCAATACCTACCTCAAGAATGGTAGTTGAGAGTAATAGATCCAACTCCTTGTTTTTAAATTTGAGCATTACCTCTTCCTGTTCCTTCTGCTTAAGCTTGCCATGAATAAGCCCCAAACGAAAATTCTTAAACTCACCATCTTTGAGCTCAAGAAACATTTTTTTAGCCCCTGCAATATCCAAAGCATATGACTCCTCGATAACCGGATAAACAATATACCCTTGACGGCCATAATTAAGTTCCTGCTTTAGAATTGCGTAACCCTTTTGTTTATGCTCATGGGTAAGATGTAAAGTTTTTATTGGAATCCGGCCAGGTGGAAGCTGGTTAATAACAGAAATATCCAAATCCCCGTAAAGTGTAATCGCTAATGTGCGCGGAATCGGCGTAGCAGTCATAATTAAAACATCTGGATTTTTACCTTTTTTTGGCAGAAGCGCCCTTTGGCCCACACCAAATTTATGCTGTTCATCAATAACTACAAAACCCAGATTTTTAAAACTCAATCTTTCCTGCAACAAGGCGTGCGTACCAATAATCAAATCGATACTGCCTTCTTTTATATCCTTATATATTTCTCCCTGATTATGGTCCTGGCCCACCAATAAACCTACGCGGATTTTTCCTTTAGCAGAAACTAATCCAGATAATTGTGAAGCTACTTTATCATAATGTTGCCTGGCAAGAATCTCTGTCGGCGCCATAAAAGCTGCCTGATAACCTCCTTGGATAGCAATTAAGCAAGCCAAGGTGGCTATCACTGTCTTGCCAGATCCAACATCACCCTGCAACAATCGCTGCATAACTTGAGCCAAAGCCATATCCGCTTTAATCTCATGCAAAACCTTTTCCTGAGCCGTTGTAAGTTTAAAAGGCAATGCGGAAACAAAATCTTCAACTAATTTCCCGTCGACGGTCTGCTTAATTCCTTTTTTCTCTTTGCGTTTTAATTTTCTTAAAACAAGCGGCAACTGGAAGATAAAAAACTCTTCAAAACTAAGGCGGTTATGCGCCTGCTTCTGCAGATTAGAATCTTGCGGAAAATGAATATTGAGTAAGCTTTGCGAGAGATTAAGCAGGTTATTACGTGTACGCAAATCAAAACTCAAGCAATCATTTGCTTCCGGCAAAAATTCATCCAAAGCATTTTTAATTAACTTACGCATGCTGCGCTGGCTAAACCCTTGGGGCAAAGTATACACAGGAACGATCCTGCCTATATTTAGAGAATCATTATCCTCATCATCGACAAATTCAAATTCAGGATTACTCATCTGCAACTTACCGTTATAAACCTGCACCCTGCCAAAAAGAATTAATGTAGCATCAGTTTTAAGATATCCCGAAAGATACGGCTGGTTAAACCAAACGCAATTTATCTTGCCCGTAAAATCATAAAGCACTGCTTCAGTTATACTAAATTTTCGCCTTCTCCAGGAGTTACGCTGATCATTAGCGAGAATTTGCGCTTTTATAGTATAAACCTGATCAGGTTTAAGTTCAGATATACTGGCAAAATTAGTCCGATCCTCATATCTGCGCGGAAAATAATACAACAGCTCTTCAATAGTATTGACTCCATAAGCGGAAAAGGCCTCCGCGCGGGCCGGGCCAATGCCTTTAAAATACTGGATTGATTTATTTTTTATCATGAAAGTATTATACTATAAAATCAGGGGACGGTTCTATCTTTCTATGCTTCGTAGAGACGTAAAATTTTACGTCTCTACATTATAAAAAATAGAACCGTCCCCATTATTTTCTAAGGGACTTGAAATTTAGGAATTTATATGGCATACTTCAACTAGACACAGGAAGTAGGTAACACAACAAGGAGGCTAGGAACGATAGCGGAAGCTATTAGGCCTATCACCTACAAGAAACCCCGGAGCAATTCCCCGGGGATTTTTGTTAATCACCTAGCTCAACAATCTTTTTCTCTATCAACACTTTATGTTTCTGCTCTTCGGTAACCAAAAGATACAACAAATCTTTCAAATTTGGATGCTCAGCTAATAACTTCTGATATACCTTTATCGCATCTTCTTCTTTTGCTAACGCCAACCGTAAAACTTCAATATCAATCATTTAAACGCCTCCTTTATTATTCCCTCCAGATCTTCTTTTGTCTTAACCCGCGATGACCTTTCGCGTAAGCGACGCACTTTAGGCAACCCCGTAGTATAGCAACTGTAGAATTTGCGAAAAATTATAACCCCATTCTTTTCGCCGTAAAAATTAACACTAGCCAGTAAATGCTTGAGCATAACCTCAGCAATATTTTCATGAGACGGCCGAGGCAGAATCTTTCCCTTTAAATATGCCTTAACTTCCTTAAATATCCACGGGTTACCTAGGGCGCCACGGGCAATCGCCAAACCATCACAACCAGTTTCATCCAGCATTTTCTTAGCTAACTTACCAGAAAACAGATCACCACTGGCAATAAGCGGAATATTCAATCTTTTCTTCACTTCTCTAATTATTTCGTAATCTACTTGGCCACTATAGCCTTGAGCCTTGGTGCGGCCATGAATAAATACAGCGTTTACCCCGCAATCCTGAGCCAGTAAAGCAATATCCCTGGCGTTTACCGAGTCCTTATCCCAGCCCGTGCGAATCTTCACTGTAACTGGCAACCAAGAGTTCTTAACCACTAACTGCAATATTTTCTTAAGTTTTTTCGGTTCGCGCAGCAATGCTGAACCCTCCCCTCTACGCACAACTTTTTTTGCCGGGCAAGCTGCATTAAAATCCAAAATATCAAATTTATACCCCTTTAAAACCTCTAAGGCTTTTAAGATATACTGTTCTTCGCTGCCTAATATCTGAATGCCTAAAGGCTTATCTTTGGCTAAAGTAGAAAGCATATGCTTGGTTTTCCTACTCTTATGGCTAATAGAACGGCAATTAATCATCTCTACAAATGCAAGCTCCGCGCCAAACTCCCGGCAAAGCATGCGAAACGGCAGATCCGTAATTCCCGCCATCGGAGACATGATTAAATTTGATTTTAGTTTTAATTTACCGATTTTTAACATAGATAAAAACATGGGGACGGTTCTATCTTTCTTTTAAAATAATTGTAGCGGAGGTTTAAACCTCCGCTACTTAATCTTGGAGAAAAAAATAGAAACGTCCACCTTTTTCTTATAAGATGTATTTTGGATCTTTGATAAGTGGTTTGTTCTTTATCTCTGCAGCGACCGATTGCGCAATTCCGGGCTTGCCAAGCTTATAATACATGTAATTCTTATAACCTTCCACTCCCGGTTGATCAAAGGCATTCACATTTTGCAATTCACCTTCAAAGGCTGTGGCCATTTCAAAAAAGAAAAGCAACGCGCCCCAGTTATACGCGGACACCTCAGACATACTAATCGTACAGTTCGGCCGGCTTTGGCTAACCAATGCCCACTCTGTTGCCTCCTGAGCCAAATGCATAAGTGAACTAAAACTTTTCCCGGAAAGCAAATCCCCTACTCCCGGTATTTTTAAATCTGTTTTAAATTGTTCAA
>JAKLQX010000074.1 GCA_022013085.1 Candidatus Omnitrophota bacterium
CTTCGTCGCAAGAACACCGCCAGTCGAGACGACCTTGCGATTTGGCGATGTAATCGTAGGGCTTTTTATATGTAACACAAAGGTTTGTGTCTTTTAAGACGTGGTTCGAGCCGCACATTTTCAAAAAATCTTTTTTGGGGCTTAAAATTTCCTATTCGCTAAAAGCGAATAAGTAAATTTTTGAGATTTTTCGCGGATCTCAAAAACTTTCTTTGCCAAGCGACAGAACAATAATTTTTATAGGGAGGGTTAAGGCTATGCCAAAATATTACTTATACGCCCGCAAGTCAACCGATGATGAGGACAGACAGATTTTGTCTATTGAATCGCAACTTAATGAACTGAGAGAATTCGCGCAAAGAGAAAATCTGTTTATAGCGGAAGAGTTTATTGAAACAAAAACAGCCAAGAAACCCGGAAGGCCTATATTTGACTTTATGGTTAAGCAGATTGAAGCGGGCGTATGTGACGGTATTTTGGCATGGCATCCGGACAGGCTTGCCCGTAACTCTGTTGACGGCGGAAAGATTATCTATTTGGTAGATATCGGTAAAATTGCTGACCTTCGCTTTCCCACTCTTCGCTTTGATAACTCTGCCCAGGGCAAGTTTATGCTCTCAATTGCTTTCGGGCAGAGTAAATACTACGTTGATAATCTTTCCGAGAATATCAAGCGCGGAATGAGAGAAAAACTAAGGCGCGGTATCTGGCCTAACTGGGCCCCACTCGGCTATCTGAATAACTACAAGGAACATAATATCTACCTCGATCCGGAAAAAGGCCAATTTGTAAGAAAGATTTTTGAACTCTATGCCACAGATAATTATACCCTCTCATCAATGGTTGAAGAAATCCGCAGGTGGGGCCTTACAGGAAGTATGGGCAAGCCTGTCTGGAAATCTCAACTTGCAAGGTTACTAAGGAATCCAATCTATTATGGAGTATTTAAATTCAATGGTGAAATGTATGAAGGAAGCCACCCGCCGCTTATCTCTAAGAAACTTTTTGATAGCGTGCAGGCTGTTTTAGACAACCGCCACAGAAATCATAAGCCCGCAGAAATCAAATACGGCTTTACAGGGTTAATGAGATGTGAGTATTGCGGATGCGCTATTACCGCAGAGAAACAAAAAGGACACATTTATTACCACTGCACCAAGAAGAAAGGCCCCTGCCTCAGCAAAAAGTTTCTTAGAGAAGAGGCTTTGCTTTCCCAGATAAACGAAGCTATCAAAAAAGTTTATATAGATGATGATATTAAAGACAAAATGATTAACCGCTTTGATGAACTTTCCCAAGAGGAAAGCAAAGCCTCCTCTTCTCTATCTCAGGAAGTTAAAAGCCGCATCAGCGAATTTGATTCAAAACTTGAGCGCCTTGTTGACATCTTCATTGACCGCCAGATTACTCAAGAAGAATACGCTAAACGGAAGGCAAAACTGCTCAACGATAAGAAAGATTTAGAGGGTAAGCTCAAGGAGATAGAGAAAAGCGGCGGAGGGTGGCTCGAACCAGCAAAAGAATTTGTAACTACTTGCAATCAAGCTGGTTCTGTCGCTTGGCAGGAAATTTTAAGCCCCAAAAAAGATTTTTTGAAAATGTGCGGCTCGAACCACGTCTTAAAAGACACAAACCTTTGTGTTACATATAAAAAGCCCTACGATTACATCGCCAAATCGCAAGGTCGTCTCGACTGGCGGACCCGTCTGCAACCAATTCGCACCGCATCCGAGATCCAAGTAAAAATTGTTATTCAACCACTTCAACGAACCCCATTATATCAAAAGTTAGCTCAAAAGATAGAAGAATTATACTTGTTAAGAATGTCCTTAAGGGCAATTTCCAGAAACTTGAAAGTAAACCGAAGAACTGTAATAAGAGCCCTTAAATTCAAAGATAGGCTAAAAACTGAACCCAGGAGACAAAAATGAGCTGGCCTTTTAGTATCCGCAACGCCTTATGTCCTAAAGAAAAACTTATCTGGGCCCCGATCAGAATCATTCGCGAAACCAATAAGGCTATTTTAGTAGATAACGGCATGAAATTCTGGATTCCCAAGTCGCGGATATACGGCGTAAGATTAAAAAATAACAACTTTGAGATTTACACTAAAGAAGGCACAGTAGGATAATACTAAATGAAAACCCTCTCTGCCATTTCTAGCAGAGAGGGTATATTTTCAGTTGCTGGTGCAACTCAATAGATACTCATTATCGCCAATCCCACCAGCCAGACTTAGCGAATAGACTATCTATTATTATGGTGTTTAAAGTATAGCCGAGATAAGTGTATTCTGTCAAGGACTTTTATTTGACTTTCTGTATGATCACGCCTCTAGCACTCCCAAGATCGGTTGATACCTCTCTAGGCGTTTAAGTAAATTATTGTATTTGAAAATTGTAAAAGCCGTACGAAAATTATATGGGGCTATTTTATCCTTGCTATTCTTCTTAACAATTACTACCCAATAGCATTTATTGCTTTCATTATCGTAATTTGGTAAATCATATTTACAAAGATACATTATTTCTCTCTGATTTCCATCAAGCCGCGTATAAATATTTGTTGAGTTATGTATTGTATGCTTTATCCAAGGCAATCGTTTCCCCCTATAGGGCAAATAATATTCTGGCTTCATTTCGTGTATATTTGCTTCATAATTTTTATACATAAATTTAGCACCATCTTCTAAGTCTATATGGATAGACCTACTAAACTTATCTACCGTATCACCCTCTACGTAATGTTCAAAGAATTCCAACGCATCGGCTTCAGTAAAATTTGGACCAAAACATTGCGTCAACTCATGATCGACCGTAAAAGTTTTATCATGCGCATGATGATAATCGATTAATTTAACCAATTTTGTGATCTCTTTTCTTTTTAGAATAGCCGGGAAATCGCTCTGAGTTTTTAAACCTTTCTTTTTACGATCTAGGGCATAATAAGCAATTTTGAATACATCATAGAATATATGGCAAATACTTTGTACGTTCTCAAAAATATGCACCTTCGCAATACTGCGAAGCTTTTTGGCTATTTCTTCCTGAGTCCCAAATGACGATGGCAACATAGATTACTATCCTTTCTATAAATCACAATACCTATGGCTTATTTTTCCTATCTTTATTTTTACCTGCCTTCTGTAAATCTTTTAAAATAGTCGATAGAAATAAAACTAGATTTATTTAAACTATGAACCGTTTCTATTTATCTCATAAAAACCCGAAGCGTCGTCTAGTTTTTTATAACTTTTTCATCTTCAGGTGGTTGGAAATTCTATATTCTATATTTCAGCTAGTATTTTCTAAATATAGTGAAATATCCTTACCACTATTTCTGTCATACTTTGTCACTTTCCACATCATTATTATTTAGGTAAGTCTGCTGGTAAACTTGATCTTAAGTACCTCTTTAAATCTACCTTATCTGCCTTACCGACTAAAGACTCGCAGACAAAACAACCAGGTTTTTTAAAATCGTTACTGGGAACAACTTTTCCTCGTGTCATTCCTTTATATGTTAACTTGCGCTCCGGTTCTCTTATGCCTGTAATCAACATCAAAAACTCCGTAACCGCTAATCCTGCTATGGTCATATTTAGAGAAATCACTGCCGGCGCAACTATTAAAGCTCCAAGACCATAACCATGGTGTTGCCGAAAGGATTTTTCCCTATCAGTTTCAAGCTCTTCCTTTGCTACTCTCGCATCAATCTGGTTCGCGCACCATAAACAGAAATCTCCTGGTCTGGCAATAACTACTCTACCTCCGAAATTTTTAACTTTATCCCCATCCGGCTCTATTTCTGTTGCACAATCAATCAATATTTTTCTGTATGCAGCTGCAAGATCTGTAAGTATCATCCGGGTACTATCGTTATCCACACAACCAAAAATCACATCCGGAAATATTGCTAATCTTTCTAACACTTCTTCCGAACGAAGATTCCCCAGCATTGTTATGTTGGCTTTTGGATTTATAGATCTAATGACTCTTTGTGCCACTTCCACTTTTAAGGTTTTATTTACAATATCCTCTCTCACTGCGCCGACAAGCCTGTTCAGATTAGACTCTTCGACTCGGTCATCGTCAACAAGCACAAATTCCTGGGTTCCCAAATAGCTAAGCATTTGCACAACACATGACCCCATGCCACCTAAACCAACAATTCCAACTTTGGTATTCATAATGGCCTTTTGACCTTCTATCCCAAAAGCCAGAATTTGCCTGGAAAATTGCTCTTGTGATTCAATCATTATTCCACCTCTTAAAAATATTAAAAAGTGATTTCTTAATGGGCGACTTACCTACTATATTAAATTTATCCTTATTATCAAACACCTTGATTTCATTTATGAACATAGGATTGTTTTGTTTAGGCAACCATATTTTCCCCTGCACGTCACTTTTGGTGAATACGATTGCGCCATATATCTTACCTGACAACTTCCACCAGACATACTGAACGAATTCTTCCAAGCCATGCACATCGCTTGGGGAAAAAGTGGATGATCCGTCAAGGCGATGAGAATGACATTCAATTAAGTCAGAGTCGTATTGTCGCGCCTTTAGCATTACCTTAACTTTCTCCTTCTCGTCAAGCTCCAAATGAAAGCTACTTTGGTAACTCCACCCTGTAGCTTCTATAATATGAATGTCCTTTACCTTAAGCTCAATTGACGAAGTATTTATAGTACTGCCGACAAACAAAAAACATCCTTGTTCCTTTTTCCCTTTGAAGAGATGCGTTCGCACAAGGCTGTATTGCTGTTCTGTAAATGACAGAGCGACACGCATCAGCTCATCTCCCGCAGCCTAAGGTTAACAGATTTCATAAACGTCAGCAAGTTGTCCCCTTTTTGAATTTCGGCTAACGGCTGCCATATCTCTGGATGCCAAGAAAAACACCCCCATGATCCTTCTATCGATACCTGAGCTCCTTCACTGTAACTTGTCAGCGGATTGCCATTAGCGAACTTCAATCCTGCATCAACATAAAAGTTATCAGGGGATGCTTGCGGATATGAACCTAATATTAGAAAGAGCAGCCTTGTTGTCTTGCGGTTATACCCCTCTGGCAAATTAAAATCCGGAATCATCACCCAGGCATAGCTCTTCCCGTACTGGAGATTTTGATATTTCTCCTGCAATAGCCGTATTTCTTCGGCGATTCTTTCTTCCATCTGTCATCCCCTTTTAAACTTCGGGGCGCGACCAAATCTATGGCCGGGCTTTAGATAAACAACCTCGCCTTCTGCAAGTGTTCTTTCGGTACCATCGGGAAATTCTTCAACAATCGGAAGACTCTGCGGTAAATTACCCAATGTCCGTATTTCAGCCGTACTGATTGTCTCTTTATTCCAGGGATACTCAGCACCTTCAATGTTGACAAAATATTTCTTACCTTCATTATCATGCTCTTCGTGACCCATTTTGCTCCTCCTTAATGGTTATGGTTAATGGTGCAACTTCACTGAACGCGGTGAAACCGTACTTAAAAAATTTTACCTTATTGGCTCGTATACATACTGCCGACCACCCCCATTCACTATTTCATCGTTTGTTTTTATTAACAAACCTAATTCCTTTAGTCTAGTCAATCTATTACTCGCAGCACTAATACTAATATTATCCGTATTTTCAAGCTCAAGAACATCCCTTGCGGTAATTTTATCTTTGTCAACTGCTGCGTAATAGGTCTTCTTCAATTCTTCGCTTATCTTTCCTAAAATCTCGATTTCCGAATTGGGTTTAACGTAAATACACGCCAGCTCCCGCTCCTTCAATGCCACATTTATACTTTCCCTTACGGAATCACTCAATGACTCCAGAATGATGTATCTGCCCCCTGGCTCACCAATTGAGATACGACGGATAATTCTACCAAGCATCTCGTCGGCAAAAGAAAAATCTATACCATTTACCTTGCTGAAATTCAAAGGTAGGACTATATCAGCAGGTTCGCCTTCTAGCCGTTTCTGTACTTCTTCTCTAAGAAGGGCACCATTCGGCCTACCATTGAGTGATTCAGATTCTATTATAAAAGGAGTTACCTTTTTTAGCATATTCTTATTCTAACGCTTTCACTGAAGTAAGTATAAGCGATAATTACTATTCTGTCAATCTCTTTTTTCGTTATTTTTTCCTATCTCAGACAAGCTTATTGAAACCTGGGTTCCGGGGAACAAAACGGTTCGTTCACCGCGCGGGGTATATCTTAAATAAAGACGAGCGTCTCCTGAACGTATATGTAGAGCTCCCCTGTAATCTTGAGTTATCTTTGAAACCATATATAAACCAAATCCCCTATCGGGTATAGATGAAACTTCTTTCCTTAAAGCTTGTATTATTGCATCCATGTGACTCCAGCCCGAAACGTCATACCTTATCCCAAGACTGTTTTTAATACCTATCCCTAAATCACCTACCCCAATCACTACATATCGCTTTCCATCTTTCTTTCTTTGATACCGCTGCACAGCGACAAATCCCTCGTCTTTACTGTGATCTTTTATATTATGACAAAGCTCAGAAATTAAATTAGAGAAATTTGCGATCTCCTGCTCACCAAAGTTAAGTTGAGTTTGAAGAATCGTGCTTAATCTTTCCAGGATATTATTTATATCGTTATTTGGCTCTTTATCTTTATTCTCGATTTTCGTTAATTCTAAAACTACATCATCGGCTAAATGCTGTGCGGCTTCTGCTCCAGGTAATTTATTTTTAACTTGCATAAAGCTCTCAATAAGTGGAATGAAATTAGTAGCATGCAGGTATCCCTGGCAATCAAAATTATTTGGCAACATCATGCTAAGTTCATCGCATTTACTTTTTAAGTGGCGACCTACCAAACAGAGAGCAACCAACCCATAGGGATCTACAAAGTTTACTTTTTGCAAATCTATTTCAATAGGAGGGTGACAGTTTTCTTTTAAAAGAGTATCGACTTTCTTGAATAAATTATCGGCTGTAACTGCATTTAAAGATTCATCATCAACTATTACCTGCTTTAATTCAGACATAATATTTCTTTATATTACTTTAAAGATCTTAGTCTACTTTTTCACCTCTGTTTCCTGCTTAACATGACAATTAAAACTAGGAACCGTTTCTCTTATCTTTATATATAATACCAGCTTGCTTCAATCCTTCTTTAGTCAAAATCCAAACTAAACCTCTTGGATAACGACGTACCTCAATTAAATCTGAAGCTTTTAATTGATTCTCTATAATATTGAAATCCGACGTTCTCTTACTGAAAGCTGTTTTATAGGCATGTTCGACTTCGTCTCGATATAAAGACCTATCTGATTCATCAAGTAATGATAATAAAAGTGTTTGTTGTTCTTTGGATAAATTTATTTCTTCCGTTTTTTCTTGAGTTTTTTTAGCAATAATTACTGGAGAAAGGATCCTTCCTTTAGCTCTATTTACTTTTCTATACAAAATTATTGCAATTAGAATTATTAAGGAAACTATATATAATGGAATTTTTAAATTTAAGAAATTTAGCAACGGAGGTATAAATTTGTTATTAGTTATATGAGATGGAGTAATACCAATCCAATTAAAAACCTCAGATAATGCCCCTGCTACAAAAATAACAGTTAATATAACTGAGGCTATTCTTTTAATAAACATCTTTTACTTTCAGAAATTCTGGGGAGATTAGACTTAATTCCAAATTATGTAATGTGACACCGTAAATTACCGGAAATTCTAAATTTAAATTTACAATTCCAAAGCTCTCCAATTTCTAAATTCGCCTTTTTTAAATTTTTCGCTATTTTCCGTAAAATAAACCCATCTACCTTTATAATTTCTTTCATCAGTATTTGTTACTATTCCACCAAAAAGTTTTTTACCTTTTATATTTTCATCTTTAATATATTTTTGTAACCCATCAGATTTTGAACCAAAATCCGCTAAATGAGTACTATGGGGATCAAATAAACCAATCTTTCCGTCTTTAAACTTAACAATAAAATCAACATAAAATGGAGTCTTATTATCGTCATACGGCACAGCAAAAAATGTTGCATCTCTGTCTCCGTTTTTAAACCACCACTCAACTTTTCCTGGTTTATCCAATAAATCTGCAAAAGACTTCTCTAATCCCGATAAATATTTTACATAAAACGGTTTCATCACTGCTCTTTTTTTGTCCTCTTCAATATAATCACCACCAAAAGACAAAACTTCTGGGACATTCCAGTTTTCCAATAAAGTAAGCTCGCCTTCCCTTTTTACAATTTCATTTTGATATTCAATTTTTGTTTTATCTAATACATTTATAAAATGTTGAGAGTTTTCTTCGTCTAAGATTAGACGCACAATTTCTTCCCATTTTTCAGAATAATTCATTTTTAATTCTTTCTCGAAGAATTTATAAATTGACTCTTTTACTCTATTTACGGATCGATCCTCAGGATAAAAAGGCTGCAAATTATTTCTCACAAAATAATCAAATAATCTCTGTAAATCAGAACCGCTTACGGTGATTGATTTATCCCCAATAATTTTCGAACCAGCCAATATGTCAATATCTTTAGCTTTATAATCAGAGATGATTTTAACATCAATTTTTCTTGCCTTAATGTCTATTTTTTTCTTCAAACTATATTCCTTTGCTTGTGTTAAAAACATCTCAATAAAAAGCGGGGACAACCTTGTTTTTTCACGATGTCTTTTTGAATAACAGGAAAACAGATTTATATTTTCATAATCTGTACGTCTCTTACTTGTTAGAAATGATACATATCCTGGAGCAACATCTTTATCAATTACAATGTCGTTTATGTTTGTAAAAATGTACCCATAATTTAAAACTTCTTCACTATAATATTTACCTCGGTCTGGCTCAGGCATTCTCATAATTCTTCCTACAGTTTGAATAGAAAAAATCGGACTATGCCATTCCCTAAATAAAGCCATTACCTGTGCTCGTGGGCAATCCCAACCTAAGGCAATTGCCTGTTTAAAAAGTAAGACTTCCACCCCACTATCATTTCTTTCTACATCTTCCTTATTTATGTGTTCACCTGAAAGCCAAATAGCTAGTTTATTATTTCCTTTTTCGGTTGAAATATTAAACTTGTCTTTTAAAATTTTAATTACCTTATCTTTTAACTCATCTTCTCTTTGACCTTTTCTGTCGGGCAATTGAATTAATACCAATGGATTTATCTCGCTACCTTCCTTTTGATAACTCTTAATCAACTCTTTTCTCTTTTTTAAAGCTTCATTAATTACTGTCTCCTCACTGTCTTTTTCATACTTTTTCTCACCTAATTCCGTCTTTATTTTACCTTCCTTAAAAACATTGACAAAATTTTCATTTAAAACCAATGACTTTTTGATCATTGCTTCTTTTTTAACTTCTTCCGTTTGAACGCTTACTTCATAATCTCCCGCCAAAATAGGTGTTGCTGATACCTCAATCGTTAAACTTGGCTCTATATCTTTGCGAAGCTGGAGCGCTGCCGACTTCTCTTTTTTATCCATCTGTCCAGCAGAATAATGTACTTCATCAATAATCAAAATTATTTTTCTTCCTTCTTCGCGCGTTCTTTCCAAAACTTTTGATAAATAAAATTCTTGTTCATTTTCTTTAACAATCGTATTTGTTCCTTTTTTATTTACACTGGACCAATTAAAAAATAATATTTCGTTTTCATCAATTCTTCTATCGCTCAAATCTTCAAAATATGAGCACTCTAAGGTTCGACTTTTTTCATAGTAATTATCCAATTTTTCTTTACTCTGTATATGCAGCTTCTTTGGTGCAGCCCAAATAAAACTAAGTGATTGCTTGATTTCCTTATCATCAACCAATTGCTTTAGGAATTCCGCCATCATTATTGTTTTACCAGAGCCAGTCGGCGCCTTGAAAACTAATTTCTTTCCGTCTTCCATATTCAAAAGCCTCTTGGCTTTATTTAATAAATCGTTTATCGCCTCTTCTTGATATATTTTTAATTGCATATTTTTATTTGAAAATTCTTCTATAAACCTTTAAAATCGCCTCTGGAATAGGTGATAATTTAATTTTTTGCTTAATATCTTCAAATTCTTCATCAAAAGAATCATCGCCAAGTGAAAAAATATAAACGCTAAATTTACCCTTAATATCGCTTATAGCTTTTTTAAACTCTTTGATTGCTAACTGATCAAAAATTATACCACTGTAATGTTCAGAATTTTTAAAGATCTTAAAACCAACCCTGTTCTCGATTTCTTCAAAAGTCCCTTCCTTGACGCAAAGCATTTCTATTGCTTCCTCAGTCAACCTAATTTTATTTTTATCAGTTGGTTCTTTATAATCAACAAAATCAGTTTTAAAATATTTTAGATTTCCACCAAGACCAATAATTTTTTCACCTTTTGAATTTTTGTAACCACCAATAATTTTTTCAACGCGTGGATAACAAACATCGGAACAAATTTTATGCTTAATTTTATTACCATTACTATCTAATTCCTCATTATTGGTACAGAGAATAAATCGACGATTGCCACCGTCGTCATTATTTAATCCTAAAATTGCGTGACCAGTTGTACCAGAGCCAGCAAAAAAATCTAACATCACGCCATCTTTTTCCATTACCGAATCAACAATTATTTTTACTAGCTTCGTTGGTTTTGGATTTTGAAAAATACCCTTATCAAGAATATCAGATAATTCTTGATTGGATTGTCGTGTACTACCAAAATCCTCATATCGCCAAAATGTCCAAAGAGGCATACGCTCTCCAACTTCCGATAAGTATGTTTTTCTCTGCGGAATTTTATTCCCCTTTGGATCAAGCCAAATTCTGCCTTCTCGTTCTAAACGAGCAAGTGTTTCATAGGCAAATCGCGGAAAAGTACCTTTTGGCGGTCTCCATGTTTGTTTATTTTTAAAAATAAATTCGTAAATACCGGATTCTGAACCGCTTTTTGCGTGGAGTGGAGTTAATAAATATGGTCCCTTGCCATTCTTATCGTCATTTTTATAATAATTCTTTTGTTTCTCTCCTTTAATAAACCCTTTTATTTTTGCTTTACCCTTTTCTTTGGCATAACAAAGAATAAATTCACTATTCGCAGAAAAGTATTTTGCATCGTTCCGAAGTGTATCCGTTGATTGCCATGATATAAGAGCCAAAAAATTCTGTTCTTGGAATATTTTATCGCACAACATTTTTAATTGTGCGATTTCTATATCATTAATACTAATAAAAATAAGACCACTATTTTTTAATAAATTTTTTGCGAGCGACAAACGCTTTTTCATGAAAGACAACCATTTACTGTGTCGAAACGGGTCCTCAATATCGATAAATTTATCATTATATTTAAAATCACCACTCCCTGTATTATATGGAGGATCAATATAAATAACATCAACTTTTTTGGCGTGGGTATAATTCAGAACCGAAAGGGCGTGATAATTATCGCCTTCGATAAGCAAGTTTATCGGCTTATTTCTATCCGTGATTATTTCTTTGTTTTTAACTTCTTTCAAAACCGGAAATTTTTCTTTGCACATTTCAACAACATCCTCCGGCTTGTCTTCCCAAATTAAGCCGTATTTCTTCTTTTTCTTTAATTCCTTTTTTAACCGTCCAATTTCGGCTAGAAGTTTTTCTTTTGTTTGATTATTTTTCATAGTATACTCTTAGATTAATTTTTTATCCTTAAAACTGAATGAATTTGATTTTGAAATAATAACATGATCAATGATTTCAATCCCCAGTATTTTACCAGCCTCCACCATTCTCTTGGTTAAATTTAAATCATCTTCTGACGGTTCTGAATCACCAGACGGATGATTGTGAGCTAAAATAATTTGAGCGGCAAAATATCGAGCTGCCGGCTCAAATACCTCTCGCGGATGGACTAAGCTAGCATTAAGTGTGCCAACAGAAATAGTCTCTTTAGCTAATAATTCATAACGAGAGTTCAAATAAAGAACAACAAAATTTTCTTTTTTATGTTCACGCAGATAGGAAACTTGAGCAATTATATCTTTAGTAGTCTGAATTATTGGTAGGGTGTTTGAAGAATCGACTTCTAAAATCCTTTTAGCGAATTCAAAGGCTGCTAAAATTTGGGTAGCCTTGGCTGGTCCAATGCCTTTAATTTTTTTAAATTGCTCGAAATTTAATCCAAGCAACTTTTTCTTGGGGTAATTTGAAAGAATATCTTGGGCAACCTCGAGTACATTTTTGCCTTTTGTACCAGTACTCAAAAGAACAGCCAAAAGTTCGTAGTCTTTTAGAAACTTTGGCCCAAATTTAATCAGTTTTTCCCTTGGCCTATCAACTTTTGGAATATCTTTCAATTTTGGCATAATTTTTAACAAACAAAAAACCTCCGCCCTATTTGAGCGAATGTTTTAATTATTTTAACGTGGCAGTTACCCCCTCAGACATACCACACCTAATTTTCATTTTTAATCTTATCACAATATCACGCTTAGTTAATAATTATTCTTCTAAGAAATGAGCTGGCTCTTTTTTAAGCGCCTTAGCAATCTTACACAGCGTATCAATGGAAGGCATTGAAAGGCCGGTTTCATAGCGAGAAATGCTTTTCTGTTTCGCTTTAATTTTTACTGCTAAGTCGGTTTGATTCATATCAAGCTCAATCCTAGCTATTTTAATCTTCTTACCTAACTTTTTGGCTTCCATTTTTCCTCCAAAATAACACTTGACAATTATACCTTTAGAGGTATAATTTAGTCATTACAGGAATACCGAAATTTTATGCCTTTATAGGGATAATATATACCCGAACATTAATAAACGCAAGGAGTTTATGAATACGATTGAGATTACTTCCCCGCCACAAATCTTGGCTGGTCGTAATAACGAACAAAAAAAGCTAAATTGGCAAGATTCACTTCCTATCCAGCACCTATTAGATGTCATCTCTTCTATCTTAGCCGAAGAATACATTATGATAGCTAAGCAAAATCCCGGAGTGTTCACAGGGATTGCTTCGCGACCTTCGGTCGCTCGCAATGACGAGAGGTTAAAATGAAAGCCGCAATATACGCGCGATACTCTTCTGAGAATCAAAGCGAAAAAAGTATTGATGACCAAGTAAGAGTGTGTAAAAAATACTGCACGGAACATGAACTCACTGTTTGCGATGAACATATCTATGTTGATGAAGCTTTATCTGGCTCCCTACTTAATCGCCCCGGCCTTCAAGCTTTAGATAAAGCCGCAGAAAATAAGGAATTTGGGGCTGTGCTTGTTGACGACCTCTCCCGGCTCTCAAGAAGCAACCATCAAATGCTTACCTTGGTGCTTAAATTCAATTATTACCAGGTTAAGCTGATATCCGTCTCTGATGGCATAATTTCCGACGATGAAAACTCCAAGCTTGGGATACAGATGCGCGGACTTATAAACGAACTGTACCTGGATGATTTAAGAAAGAAAACCTCCCGTGGCCTTGAAGGACAGAAACTGCGCGGTTTCAGCGCAGGAGAAGATGTCTATGGCTACTGCACAAAACCCGTAGGAGAACTTAAGCTGAATAGAAAAGGTCAAGCTAAATATGAAGGCATGGTGCATAAAATTAATCCTGAAGAAGCTGAAATCGTCAAAAGAATATTTAAAGAGTTTAGCGAAGGCAAAAGCACGCACAAATTAGCCATACAGTTTAATGAAGAAAAAGTACCGACTAAGAAGAAAATGCGTGGCGGTTGGAATATATCTACTATATCAAGAATGCTAAGGAATGAAAAATATATCGGTCAGTGGAACTGGAGAAAAACTAAGAATGTGCGTGATCCTATGACGGGAAAAAAGAAATCTGTCCTTCGGCCTGAGAAGGATCGCGTGCTTATTTTCAGGGAAGACCTGATCATTATTGATAAAGAAACCTGGGAAAAGACTCAAAAAAGACTAGAGGAATTAAAGGGAACTTGGCCGATAAGCGTAAAGAAAAAAGCATTCTATCAGCAAAAGAGCTATATCCATACCAGCCCCAACCACCTGTTCTCCGGACTAATGAAATGCAATACCTGCGGAGCAGCTATTGTGCTTATCAGCGGTAAGGGAATGGGTTACTACGGCTGTTATAACGCAAAGAAGAAAACCTGTAATAATACCCTGCTTATCCCCCGCAAAAGAATCGAAGAAACCATTATTAAAGAACTCCGAGAGAAGATATTGACTGCCGACAACTTAGAATATGTCTATAAAAAAGTTGAAAAGCTGGCTGCGGAAGGATTTAATGAAGTTCCGGAATTAGTTAAGAAAAAACGGGCACAATACGAGAAGGTCCAGCAGGAAATACAGAATTACCTTAAGTTTATCCAATTAGGCAACCTTTCCAACGCAGTGGCTGGTGCTTTAGGTGAAGCGGAAAAGAAAAATGAAGAACTAACGCAAGAAATCGGGTCTTTAGAGTTTCAGAAAGAAAACAGCTTTAAAGCGCCGCCTAAAGAATGGATTAACTACAGGCTGGAGAACCTGCGTGAAACGCTGAATAAGAACACTGTCTCCTCTGCCCTGGTGCTTAAGGAGCTGCTTGGGTCTATAAGCCTGGAGCCGGTTTTAACCAAAGAAAACGACTTTTATCAGCTTTTTAGCGGGGATGAGAAGAATTTTAAGCCTTATTGTGTCGCACATAGCAAAATTCGAACCCTCGCTCTCCTGGATGAGGAGAAAAAAGGTTCGAATTGGTTGCATTGGCGGAGAGACTGGGATTCGAACCCAGGGACCCAGTTACCCAGGTCAACTCATTAGCAGTGAGTTGCTTTCGACCACTCAGCCATCTCTCCAAAATTTAATTTAATTTCTTTCTTTTTTGCTTAAAGAATTCTTTTAGTAAAGCGCTACACTCTGACTCGAGGATTCCCTTGGTGACCTTTATACGATGGTTTAATTTCTTATGGTTAGCAATATTTACTATTGAACCACAGGCGCCAGTTTTAGGATCACTTGCACCAAAAAATAAATTTTCTATACGTGCCAAAACCATCGCCCCTGCGCACATACTGCACGGCTCAATTGTAACATAGAGGCTAACCCCGTTCAACCACTTTGTCCCCAGATAACTTGCGGCACTGGTAATTGCGATCATTTCAGCATGAGCAGTAGGATCTTTAAGCCGCTCAATCTGATTATAGCCACGGGCAATAATCTTATCCTTATAAACAATCACACCCCCAACAGGCACTTCATCTTCCCTGAAGGCTTTAACTGCTTCTTTCAAAGCCTCTTGCATATATAAAAAGTGCTTTTCTATCATGATTATAACGCGCCCAGCAGGGGTCGAACCTGCAACAACCAGCTTCGTAGGCTAGTGCTCTATCCAGTTGAGCTATGGGCGCAAATACAAAATTATTAAAAATTAAACTTTTATCTATAAAAAGTAGTACCAAATCTTATTCTATCTTATTAAATACTGTCATGCTCAATTTTACTGTTTTCGAAGTAAATATTCACATTTTATTTACAGTAAAATAAGGCTTATCAAGCCAGTCTTAGGATTAAGATTATACATGGATTGCAATTAGAAAACAATAAAAATGTAAAGAAGAGGTATAAGCTCCACAAGCCGAGGCTCTATCCAGTTGAGTCATAGGAACAAAATTTGTTAATCTATCTCACTAGCTACAAACCGCTGCGTAGTTTTCCTTAAAGTTGAGCTATGGGCGCAAAAGTTATAATTCTATTTATATAAAACACTTACGAAATAAACGACTTTCTCTTAACCTTAATAAATTTGGCAAACAAATGCAACACCTCTCTTAAGTTAAAAACCGCACTTGCTTGCAGTGCACATTCAAAGGTACAAAAACATTTGGTTTTTATAATCCAGTCTTTAATTTTTTTGGCTTCTGAAGAAAATAAAGCCTTTTCCATATTAAAATTGATTGCTCTTAAAGAAGCTATCTTTTTGTCTAATAGTTCACAGGGGTACAAGTCTCCAATATCGTCAATAATAATCATCTTGCGCCCCGCCAAACACGGGATCACCGCCCTATTCTTCTTCAATGTTTCCAAAACCATATCCCGCATTCTCAGCTTTAACACCTTAATAATGCCTCTTCCTGAATCACGACGACGATAAGAATTACGAACAGAACGCTCTTCAATCAAATGTATTGCCTCTTCTGCATCCTCGACTGTAAATCTCCGAGCTTGAGGTTCACGCGTATTTCCTCGTGCCAAAGCCAAAACATGGTTATCGACATTAAGGGTTCTATCAACAAAGTCAATTATTTCCTTAACCCGTCCGCAGTTATAATTAGACAAAACCGTGTTAACATCAAGATCAAAATTATTATATTTGCTTCTTAAATGATCCAATCTATTATAAGTTTCAAGAACTCTGTTAAAATTTCCAGGAAGGCCACGGATTTCATCGTGTAAATCACCTACGCCATCCAATGACAACACGATGCGAAATGAAACTTTAGGATTTTCATAAAGTATTTTATCCACTAAATCGCAAATTCTTGAAGGCATTACTCCATTGGTAGGCAGAGTTACAAATTGTACTTTATTGCGTTGAGTAAAAATCTTTATAATTTCTGATAAATCATCACGCAAGGTAGGCTCTCCCCCTGAAATGGTAAGATAAAGTAAATTCTTCAGTCCCCGAGAAATCTTATCGATTTCAACAAGCGTAAGTTCATGGCGGTTACGAAAATCATCTATCTTCTGCCAATTAAAACACATTCGACAGTGTGAATTGCAGCGAGCTGTGACAAATAAAATAAGATAACTTGGCCATCTCCTCTGGAGAAACATCCGGGCTATTTGGGCATAACGCATAATCGACATTGGTTAATAACTGACAGCAAAGCCGCCACTCCTACTACCAACGCAAAAATATAATCTAATACCAGCGCATACAATAAAAAAACAACTCCCTTTTTCTGTACAACAAAACTATAAAATTTTAGATTATTTAATAAAAAAACCATAAAAGCAAAAAACGCAAATGCGCATAAGAATGAATAACGAATGCTAAAGATAAAAATAATCAAACTAATAAATCCGGCTAAATTCCCAATAGCCCTTTTTTTCGTAGTAGCGGCTACCGTATTAAACTTTTTACGTTTTGCAAATAATTCTGACCACTGAAAAGTTCTTTTGAAAAAATTTTTTACCGTTTTAATGAAACTCGGAAAATAGTGATAACCCTGGACATCATCGGCTAAAGAAATCTTATATTTATCGGTGATGCGATAGCCAAGTTCAAAATCTTCCACATCTGCTCCCCGGTACCGATTATCAAAACCCCCGAATTCCAAAAATATATCTTTTTTTATTACCGTTAGTGAACTGGATAAAAAACTGATAAATTCACTTCTGGGATCAAACCAATTTGAATATTTTCGCAATGCAAGATAGCTACGAAAAGGACCGCTATTAGCGGACTTTTCAGCATAAATACCGACTAAAACAGAAATATACGACTTTCCCGCAAACTTTTTTTTGATTATTAATAAAGCATCTTCCTTTAATACCACATCTGAATCAATAAAGGCGACAAGTTCACCCTTGGCCTCCTTTACGCCTCGATTACGTGCTACAGCAGGACCTAAATTTTTATCGAGGCTTATTAAACTTACGGAAAAGTTTTTTACTATTTCTAAGGTATTATCCGTAGAGCAATCATCGACAATCAAAACTTCGTATTCATCTTTTTCTATCCCTTTTTGCTGAAAGAGTGCATTCAAAACTCTGTCAATTGTAGATGCAGAATTATAAGTCGGGATAATCACGGAAATCATAACGCAATGCCCTCCTTTTTTCTTAATTATACCATTTTCGATGCAAATGGTAAGGAGAATTGAGGATAAATCTTTGCGGTTTTTAGAAGATTTTCCAAATAAGATGCTTATACTGATCAAGCATACGGTAGGTATTAAACTGCCCTGCAACACAAATACACTCAATCATCATATCTATCCAATCAGAACTAATGTCAACCTTTCCTTGCTGGTTGGTTTTATAATACAAACTAATCATATTTTCTAGAGCACGATACAACTCTTCGGAATCTTCATTCATGCGTAAATCAGATTCATTGCCTACGCTGTCTGCGCTATTTTGATAACCAAAAAATGCACCAATCTTTCTATGCGTTGCCTCTGCCACCCAGCCATCAACTGTACTCATCTGTAAAACTCCGTTTAAAATTGCCTTCATCCCGCTTGTGCCAGAAGCCTCAAAAGGCGGCAAGGGGTTATTAAGCCAAACATCAACGCTAGAAGTAAGATTCTTACCTAAAGAAATATCGTAATTCTCCAATACAATTATTTTTAATTTATCGTAATCTACATTTAGTTTATCCACTTTGTCTAACATCTCATTAATATAAGTGAAACCCAGGTTGTCATTCGGATGCGCCTTTCCAGCCAAGATAATTTGCAAAGGGCCAACTTCTTGGGCGATACGCGTTAATCTATTAATATCATGTAAAATAAGGCTCGGCCTCTTATACGCTGCCACTCGTCTGGCCCAACAGATAGTAAATAAATCCTTGCTCAACTTCCACTTCTCTAGAAATTTGCATAAATCAGTCTTATTAGCTTGATGCGCCTGCCATAACTGCGCACGAAAACTTGCATCTGCCTTCAACTCTATTGCTTTTGCTAAAATCATAGGATTGGCTAAGAAATTAGGGAAAATTGCCGGAAATTTCTCAAAAAGAGCCTTAAACTGTTCAGATATCCAAGTATGCGGGTGCACTCCGTTAGTAACATACTGTATCTGGTCTTTGTATTTAGGAAATTGGATATGCATTACCCTTGAGTGATTACGAGAAACTGCGTTCATCGCCGAGGATATGTTCATGGAAAGTAATGTAAGATTAGCGGATCCTGAGCGCTCTTTTCCGAATCTTTCAATAGTATCCGTATCTTCTTTTTTAAGTACTTTGTTCAAATCATCAAAAGAAAATCTATCATGGCCAGCCTCAACCGGAGTATGACAGGTATAGACAAATTTATTCTTTAGGTTTTCTACCTCATCTTTTGCTAGTCCCCTGGCTTTAGCAATAAAAGCAAATACTGCATGCCCTTCATTAAGGTGATAAGTATCAATGTTATAACCCAAATCAGTTAATGCACCTACCCCGCCAAAACCTAACATTACTCTTTGTAATAATTTTAAGAATATATTATCACTGCGGTAAAGCTGATCAGTTAATTGCCGGGCACGCTGGCTATTTGGCTCAATGTTAGAATCTAGCAGAATCAAAGGCACCACTGAATCATGCTTATAACTGTAAACATAATATTTCCAAAGCCTAAGATAAACATCCTCGGGTTTTAAAGAAATCTTTATTCTATTTTTTAAAGGAATTAGCCCGGGATAAGTAAAGGGATCCCAATGCATCTTTTCTGGGGCCTGGCCGTATTTAAACCAAAACTTTTGCCTAAAATAACCAGAGTTCCAAAGAATGCCTAATCCTACAGCAGGCAGGTTATAATCCGCCATGGTCTTTACCGTATCTCCGGCTAAAACACCCAAACCTCCACTATAAATAGGCAGATCAATAATATTATTCTGATGAAGTGCAAAGAAATAATCAGCTACACGGTAATTGGAAAAAACCGCGTTTTCTGGTAATTTGTTACTTGGATTAAGGGGAAGTTGGCTAGATAATTTATTATAAAAACTGGTGGCCAAACCATACTCCATGGAAAAATAAGCAATGCAGCGCTGATTGGCTAAACGTAACCTTTTTTCCGCCTCAACAATAGCCTCCAAAGGCATGCCAAAATAAACGTTATCTTTTATATCTTTAGCATAATGGCCGTCAGAATCATCGACCTGCACCAAAGAATAAAACTCATCAATAAAACTATTGTTTTTCATTTTACCACCTAAAATGCAAAAAAATTCTTCCCCAGCCTTTATCTGTTTTCTCTAATCGCGAATAAATTTTACGGATTTCTTTTTTGTTCAGAAAATTAAGGATGCGCTTTTTCACACTATCTGTTGCTACCCCATAAGCAATCTCAACTACACTCGCGCGGCCATCAACTGCCTCTTGGATAATTTGCGCCATCTTTATTTCCATATCCGCAGTTACCGGATAAAGATTTAATTTCAACTTCACCCCGCACCTTCTTTATTATTTAATTCATTAAACTCCATGGCGTTAATAGTTAAATATTTAGAAGGTGCGGGGTTCATCTCTTATGGCTAACCGAACTACTTCGCCCTTTAAACCGAGACGGCTTAGCACCTTCCGGCTTCTGCCAAGGCTTAGAAGCACCTTCTCGCTTTTTCCAAGGCCTAGATTCACTCTCGCGTTTTTGCCAAGGTTTAGATTCACCTTCTTTTTTTTGCCAAGGTTTAGAAGCACCTTCTGGCTTCTGCCAAGGCTTAGCACCGCTTTCTGACTTCTGCCAAGGTTTAGATTGTACATTTGTATTATCCCAAGGCTTAACTGTTCCAACAGGACTACCAAACTTTGGCTTCTTGCGCCAACGCATAGGATTATCTTTATACTTACGTTCTGGCACTGGTCCAGTAACTCCGGATTCCGAACGCCGCTTCACATAACTAAGCGAACGCCTGCCTTCCTTATAACGTCCTGTCCTTCTAAATGCAGGATCGTGCCTGGAATGTCCCTCTGCCTTAGGCCGAAAAAAACTTTCTTTGCTCTCTATGCCAGGCTGCGACTTATAACTACTTCTTTTTTCTGAAACCTTACTCTTAGAAGTAAGACTTTTTGATTCTTTGGGTAACGCCGGAATAACGTTAATCGGCCTGCCTAATAAATCTTTACCATTTAAAGCCGCTATTGCAGATAACGCCTCTTGCTCATCAGGCATCTCTACAAAACCAAATCCCCTAGACTTTTTGCCTTTCTTCTCCATAACAATCGCCGCAATAAGCACCGTACCGAAAGCTGCGAAAGCTTTTTCAAGATCCGGTTCTTTAACGCCAAACGATAAATTGCCTACAAAGATATTCATATTATTCTCCTGGTATAATCTTCACCCTAGAGATCCTAAGGCGAATTTATTAATAATGTGTTAAAATATTTTATCTTAACCCGTGTTCTTTTCTATAGTAGGGATGACAGCTTCCAAACCTCCTTATGGAGCGATTAGCTACCATTCTACATAGACTGCTGCTTCCTGCTTGTTTAACTGGAACCATTTATTTAGGATGATATGGGGTTAGGTTGATACCTTTGCCACCATTTATATTCCAGGATATGGTATATGTTAA
>JAKLQX010000075.1 GCA_022013085.1 Candidatus Omnitrophota bacterium
ATGAACTTTATGAGCCGTTTAAAGGCTATTTAGAAGAAATGAAGAAAGGGTGGGATAAGTGCCAACTCGAGGAAATTCAAATAGTTCCGAGAAAAAGAAGCCAGTCCTGTATATCAGAACCTTTGGTTGCCAGATGAATGTGCGTGATTCGGAAGTAATTTGCGGATTATTAAAACGCGCAGGATATAAAATTTGCATTGATGAAAAAGAAGCAGATCTAATTATTTTTAATACTTGTTCAGTGCGGCAACACGCTGAAGATAGAGTGTGGAGCTTAATCGGTAGTTACAAAGGTTCAAAGGTTATCGGTTTAGTGGGTTGCATGGCGCAGAATTATAAGGAAGAAGCATTTAATCGTGATGCAAATATTAAGTTTGTGGTGGGGCCACAAGATATCCATAAACTTCCAGATATTTTAAGCAAATTTGATGATAATAATCTGTTAGAGCGCAAAATTTGGGAAACAGATGGTAATATTCGGCCTGATGAGATCTATCAAAGTGGATTCTATAATGATTTAACGCATGCTTATCTGGTAATTTCAGAAGGTTGCTCTAATTTTTGCACTTATTGCGTGGTGCCGTATGTGCGCGGGCCATTACGTCATCGTAAGAGCGAAAATATTCTAAAAGAAGCCCAAGAAGCAGTTGCTAATGGAGTTACTAAAATCACACTGCTTGGACAAAATGTAAACGCCTATAAAGATGAAAATGTTAATTTCGTTAAGTTGCTTACGTTATTTAACGAAATCTCAGGATTAAAAGAGTTTAGTTTTTTTACTTCGCATCCAAAAGATGCGAATAAGGATTTCTTTAGAACAATAAGAGATTTGGGTAAATTAAACAAGTCTTTACATTTGCCTGTGCAATCAGGATCAGATAGGATTTTAAAACTTATGAACCGGAGTTACTCAAGAAAAGAATACTTGGGCCTGGTAGATTCTTACCGTAAAATTGTTAAAGGTGGAATATTAACCACAGATATCATTGTTGGGTTTCCCACAGAGACAGATGTTGATTTTAGCGAAACTTACGATTTAGTTAAGCGAGCAGAATTTAACGCTGCTTTTATTTTTAAATATTCAACCCGGCCCCATACTGAAGCTAACAAATTAGCTGATGATGTACCGAGAAGTGAAAAAGAAAAACGGCATGAGAATATTTTGGATTTACAAAGGAGAATTTCTAAAAAGGCAAGCAGGATTTCTAAAAATGATTAAAAAGAATCTTCTATCCATTATTGTTTTTGTTTTATTCTCTTCCCCCAGTTTTTGTTCAGCGGCAGAATTAAATACATTAAAGGCTGATTTTTTAGCAGGGAATTACCGCAGGGTAATTTTTGAAGGGCAAGCTTTGATAAAGAAATTTAATTTTGATAGCTCGCCTGATTTAAGCTATATATTAGGCTTAAGTTATTTAAAAGAAGGCAATCTAGAAGCGGCCGAAGAATCTTTTAAGCGTGTTATAAAAGATGCGCGGGGTGAGTTAAATACTCAAGGCAGGTTGGGTTTAGCTGATACTTATTTAATTGGCGCTCAATTGCAGGATGCAGAAGATATCTACAATAGGATTATTACTGACCAGCCTAATACTAGCCTTAAAGCAGCTATTTTTTTTCGGCTTAGCCAGCTTGAGTTTAAAAAAGGTAATAATTCGCAAAGAAATGAGTATTTGCTTAGATTAAAAAAAGATTTTCCTTTAAGTCCTGAGCTTAAGTTAACCACAGGTATTCCACGGATTTATTCTTCTTTGCAGAAAAACCAGGAATACTCTGTGCAGGTAGGATTTTTTACTAATAGCCAGAATGCTAATAGTTTTAAGTCTAAATTATTGGCCCGTGATTTTCCTGCTTATCTTGAACAAGCAAACAATGGCTGGCGTGTAAAAGTAGGCAGGTTCGAAAGTGTTCAAGAGGCAGTAGATTTAGAAAGCAAACTTTCTCAAGAGGGTTTCCCAACCAAGATCTGTCCTTAAGCCTTATGTTAAAGAAAAAAATCATCTTTCTTGTTGGGCCTACTGGTATTGGTAAGACTGATGTGGCAATTAATCTTGCCCAACAACTTAACGCTGAGATTATATCATGCGATTCGATGCAAGTTTATCGCTGGATGGATATTATCACTTCTAAAGTAACTGTATTACAAAGAAGAAAAGTAAAGCATCATTTGGTATCAATAGTTGATCCAACGAGCGAATATAATGTTGCAAAATATAGGAAAAAAGCAATATCGGTCTGCAATAAGTTATTTAATAAAGGGAAGATTCCTTTATTCGTTGGGGGAACTGGGCTTTATTATTCTATAATTGTCGATGGGCTTTTTTCTGCTGCCCCTCTTGATAAAAAGATTCGGGCTAAACTGTGCAAGCTCTTAGTAGCGAAAGGCAGCAAGTTTTTGCACAGTCGATTGGCGCATATTGACCATGTTTCTAGCATGAAAATTCATGCTAATGATGCAAAAAGAATAATTCGTGCTTTAGAAGTTTTCGAGCTAACTGGTCAGCCGATTTCAGATTTACAGATGCAAAGAGTTGGCCTTGGGCCTGTTTATGATGTTAAAGTGTTTGGCCTTAATACTGAACGAGAAGCGCTTTATTTGAAAATCGATCAACGCGTGGATAAGATGTTTAAGCTGGGTTTAATGCAAGAAGTAAGAAAACTGCTTAAGCGTAAATTAAGTAAGACAGCGTCTTGCGCGATTGGCATACGTGAACTTCAAGGATATTTTAATCAGGAGTATTCTTTTGATGAGGCAAAACGTCTTATTAAACGTAATAGCCGCCATTTAGCAAAAAGACAGCTTTCCTGGTTTAAGAATGATAAACGCATACAGTGGATTAATATTAATAAAACTAATACACCGAAGCAAATAGCCCTAAAACTGTGGAAAAAGCTCTCTTAGTTACTGTACAATTAAAAACGGATAAGCATTATTGGCGCATTGAAGATATCTCTTCAGAGCTTGAGGAGTTGGCTGTTTCAAGCGGAGTGCAGGTAGTTGATCATGTTATCAGTATCGTTGATAGGGCAACGGCTAATTATTTAATTGGTAAGGGTAAAGTTGAGGAGATCAGCGGTATTGTTAATGAAGGGGGGATAGACGTGGTAATTCTTAGCCACGATTTGTCTGGTACCCAGCAAAGAAATTTAGAGGGGGCTTTTGGCAAAAAAACTATTGATCGTACACAATTAATTCTTGATATCTTTTGTCGTCGGGCAAAAAGCCCAGAAGGCAAGATGCAGGTGGAGTTGGCTCAACTGCAGTATTTAATGCCTCGTTTAGCAGGTAAGGGGATAATGCTTTCTCGTACAGGTGGCGGTATTGGCACAAGTGGGCCGGGGGAGCAGAAGCTTGAGCTTGACCGTAGGCGCATAAGGGGGAAAATTGATAAATTAAAGGAAGATCTAAAAACTTACGCGCTTCACCGTAAGAATACGCATAAAAGGAGAAGTGATAATAATCTGCCTATAGTAGCTTTAGTGGGGTATACCAGCGCGGGAAAATCAAGTTTGCTTAATCACTTAACCCTGTCAACTCAGATTACTTCAGAGAAACTTTTCACTACTCTAGACCCGCTTTCAAAAAGTTTGCAGCTGCCTAATGGGCAAAATATTATTCTTTCAGATACAGTTGGGTTCCTGCATGAACTTCCGCACCACTTAATTGATGCATTTAAGGCTACTCTTGAAGAGGTTAGAGAGGCAGATTTACTCATCCACGTTTTAGATGCGCATGATCATCGCCTGCATCAGCATAACCAGGCAGTACTTAGTGTCTTAAGTGAACTGGCTTGTCAGGATAAACCCGTAATTGTTGCTTTAAATAAAGTAGACCTAATTGAAGATCGCAGCTGGTTAGAAATTTCTAAAAAAGATTTTCCAAACTCAATCTTAATATCAGCTAAAACAGGTGAAAACCTGGATAAATTAATATCTGAAGTGCAAAGTCATTTTTCCGGCCTTGTTGTTAATTTAAAAATACTTTTACCGCATAATCGCATGGAATTAGTAGATTTTTTTTACCGCAAAGCTAAGATAAATAAAATTGATTATTTACAGAATGGTATTCGTATTGATTTAACCATCTCGCGGCAGCTTTTAAGCGGGCTTAGTGATGATAAAGACATGAAAGCTATCTTAGGAAAAGAGGAGTAATATTTTTTTACTCTCATATTGGCACTCTATGGTTTTAAGTGCTAATTTTATTGACAAAGCAAGGAATTGTGTTAAAATTACGGTTTATTACTAAAATGCAATAGCTATATGGGAAAATTCAATGCCTCGCAATATTGATTATAACTCTCGCAGGAAGTCAATCTTAAATTCAGCGATTAACCGCTATATTAAAAATGCACTTCCGGTAGCTTCTGATGATATTTCTGAGGAGTTTGATTTAAGTTCGGCTACTATAAGAAGCGTATTTTCAGAACTCGAGGAGTCAGGGTATTTAAAACATCCTTATACTTCTGGTGGTAGAATACCTACGAATAAAGGGTACCGTTATTACGTGGATTTTCTTATTCAGCAAATAGAGCTTATGGATGATGAGAAGCTGCGCATTGTAAAAGATTGCAAGAGAAAAATACGCAGGCTTGATGATGCTTTAGAAAATACCTCAGAGGTAATTTCTGAAATTACACATTATGCCGGGATTGTTTCGTTTCTTGAATCTCAAGACAGGATTTTTTATAAAGGGATTAGCCGGATAATAGATCAACCTGAGTTTAAAGACGCGGATAAAATACGCCTACTTATTAAGTTAATGGAAGAAAAAGGCAAGCTGCTGGATATTGTTAACCGTGATTATACTGGTAAGGTAAAAGTTTATATTGGAAGTGAGCTAGGTTGGCCAGAGATGGAGAACTACTCTTTAATAGTAACTACTTATAAATTGAAAAACCAGCCTTATGGTAGATTGGCAGTTTTAGGCCCTATGCGTATGGAGTATAACCATATTATCCCTGCGTTAGAGTATATCTCTGATGTTTTAACTGATGTTTTAAGCGCGATTTAAATTGCGATTTAAATATGGAAGAGAAGAAGATCAACGAAGAAATAAAAACAGTTACGCTTAATGAACTTGTTTACCTTGAGCTTAAAGCAGAAGGCGAGAAAGCCAAAGAGTGTCAGGATAAACTGCTGCGGGCGAGTGCAGATTTTGATAATTTGCGTAAACGCCTGGAGAAGGAAAGATTAGAATTTCTTAAATATGCTAATGAAGGTATACTTTTGGAGCTGTTAAATGTTTTAGATGATTTGGAGCGTACAATAAATTTAGCCGAAGACAAGCATGAGGACCTAAATGCTTTTTTAAAAGGTGTTGAGATGATTTTAGCGCACCTCTATGATATGCTTAAGCAACATGGAGTTAAGCCTATTGAAGCCGAAGGTAAAGTTTTTGATCCGCATTATCATGAAGCTTTAATGCAGGTAGAAAACAAAGATTTACCGGAACATACAATTGTTGAAGTTTTACAAAAAGGATACTTAATGCATGAGCGGGTGATTCGAACCGCCAAAGTAAAAGTTTCTAAAAAATAATAATAGGAGAGACACCCCGCGCTTAACTAGGCACCCCGCCGCTTAAAAGGAATTGCGCGGGTGTTCGCCAGGTGGCGAAAATTGCGCGGGTGTTGTCTTCGTAGACAAGGAGGGTAACATGGCAAAGGTAATTGGTATTGACTTGGGAACATCTAATTCAGCAGCAGCAATTATGGAAGGTGGTAGGCCGGTAATTATTCCATCGGCAGAAGGCGCAGGGATTGCCTCAGGCAAAGCTTTTCCTTCTTATGTTGCCTTTACTAAGGATGGCCAGCGTTTGGTTGGCGAACCGGCAAGGCGCCAAGCGGCAATTAATGCTGAGGGCACTATTCAGGCCGCGAAACGTAAGATGGGCACAGATTTTAAATTTAAAGCCTATGGCAAAGATTATACCCCACAACAAATTTCAGCTTTTATTTTACAAAAAATTAAAGCTGATGCGGAAGCATATTTAGGAGATAAGATTGAAGAGGTAGTAATTACCTGCCCAGCATATTTTAATGATAACCAGCGTCAAGCAACTAAGGATGCAGGTGAGATTGCCGGGTTAAAGGTTTTGCGTATTATCAATGAGCCTACAGCAGCATGCCTGGCTTATGGTTTAGAGAAAACTGATAAAGAACAGAAGATTATGGTCTTTGATTTAGGTGGAGGTACTCTTGATGTAACAATCATGGAGATGGCTTCTGGGGTATTCCATGTTCAGGCAACAAGTGGCGATACGCAGCTTGGCGGCACAGATATGGATAAGGTAATTTTAGAGTATATTGTAGGGCAGTTTAAGCGGGAAACAGGTATTGATTTGATGAGCGATAAAATGGCAGTGCAAAGAGTGCGCGAAGGGGCGGAAAAAGCGAAGATTGAATTATCTTCTACTGTAAGTACCGATATTAATTTACCCTTTATTACTGCTGATGCCACAGGCCCTAAGCACTTAGCCATGACTATTACGCGTGCAAAATTGGAAGATTTGGTGCGTCCGATCATTGATCGATGCCAGCATCCTATGGTGCAGGCGTTAAATGACGCTAAATTAACGGCAAAAGAAGTTGATCGTATTATTATGGTGGGTGGGCCAACGCGTATGCCTATAGTGCAGAAATTCCTGGAAGATTATGTAGGTAAAAAAATTGAACGCGGTGTGGATCCTATGGAATGCGTCGCTTTAGGCGCAGCAATTCAGGCAGCGATTATTACTGGAGATGTTAAAGATGTCCTTCTTTTAGATGTCACTCCACTTTCCTTAGGAATTGAAACATTAGGCGGGGTAAGTACAAAATTGATTGAAAGGAATGCATCTGTGCCTACGCAAAAAAGCCAGGTTTTTTCAACTGCTGCGGATAATCAAACTGCGGTTACTATTCGTGTTTTACAAGGCGAACGCCCCTTGGCTAACGATAATGTGGAGTTGGGCCGGTTTGATTTAGTAGGTATTCCCGCAGCCCAGCGTGGTGTGCCGCAGATTGAAGTAAAATTTGATATTGATCGCGATGGCATTGTGCATGTTTCTGCAAAAGATTTAGGTACGGGTAAAGAACAGTCAATTAAAATTACCGCACCTAAGAAATTGTCAAAAGAAGAGATTGATAAAATGGTTAAAGACGCGGAAAAGTTTGCTGCTGATGATCTTAAGAAAAAAGAGGAGATTGAGGCGATTAACCAAGCGGATAACCTGGTTTATTCTACTGAAAAGTCACTTAAAGAATATGGCGATAAAGTAAGCCAGACAGAACGCGCTGATATTGAGGCTAAAACTAATGATTTAAAGAACGCCATAAAAGACAAGAACGTTGAACGTATTAAAAAAGGTATGGAGGAGCTGACTACTGTTGCGCATAAATTGGCAGAAGAGATATATAAACAAGCTGCAGCTAAGCAAGCCGCGGATAGCAAACAATCTGCCGATACGAATCCTAAAGAAGCAAATGAAGCTACTCAAGAGCCTGGGGGAGGCGCGCAAGCTGACGAGGTAATTGACGCTGAATTTAAGGAAGAAGACGGAAAACAATAGATAGTAGTTAGAAAATCATGACCACTAAGCGTGATTATTACGAAATATTAGGAGTTCAAAAAAGCGCAAGCCTTGATGAGGTAAAAAAGGCTTATCGAGAGCTTGCGCTGCGTTTTCATCCTGATCGCGTACCGCAAGATCAAAAGAAAGCAGCTGAGGAGAAATTTAAAGAGATGTCTGAAGCTTATGCGGTGCTTTCTGATTCCGGAAAACGCTCTCTTTATGATCAATATGGCCATTCAGGAATAGACCAGAAATACGCGCAAGAAGATATCTTTAAAGGTGCTGATTTTAGCAGCATTTTCAGGGAAATGGGTGGTGGTGCTGGTGGCAGCAGTATGTTTGAAGAGATTTTCGGAGATCTAGGTTTTGATATTTCCGGAGGCAGGCAATCTCAAGGACGTACAAGCCGGCGCAGAGGACGGGATTTACAGATAGCTGTTGATATTTCACTAGAAGAAGCAGCTAACGGTGTTGAGAAAACAATTAACGTGCCACGTTATGAAATTTGTCAAACTTGTTCTGGTAGCGGAGCTAAACCGGGAACAAAGAAGTCAACTTGTTCACAATGCAAAGGAAGCGGCAAGACAGTAGTTTCAAACGGTTTTTTTCAGTTAGCACAAACTTGTTCGCGCTGCGCGGGAGAAGGTTATACTATTGCTGCTGCTTGTCCAGATTGCCGAGGAGAAGGCAAGAGCAAGGTTGTTAAGAAGATTAAGGTTAAAATCCCTCCAGGAGTTGATAGCGATGCGCAACTGCGGGTGCGCGGAGAGGGGGAAGCGGGCCAGGCCAATCGAGGCGATTTATATGTAGTCATTGAAGTCAGAGCGCACCAAGTTTTTGAAAGGCATCACAATGATATTGTTATCACTATGAACATTAGTTTAAGTAAGGCAGTTTTAGGTGCGGAGATAGAGGTGCCTACTTTAGATGGTAAGGTTAGTATGAAAATTCCACCAGGAACGCAAAGCGGTAAAATCCTTAGGTTAAAAGGCAAGGGGATACCGGATCTTCATTCCCGGGATCTAGGGGATGAATTAGTCAGGGTTATTATTGATATTCCTGTAAGAATTACTGCTCGACAGCGTCAGCTTATGGAAGAGTTTGCGCAAATTTCAGGTGAAGCTGTAAGTGATAAAGAAAGTTTCAGCGAAAAAATTAAAAAAACATTTAGATAAAAGGAAGAAGCTATGCCTAATTATGATTATGAATGTATGCACTGCGGGTATAAGTTTGAAGTTTTCCAAAGTATGAGCGCTAAACGTTTAACCAAATGCCCTAAATGCAGTAAGAAGGTAAAGAGATTGATTGGAAGTGGCGCCGGGATTATTTTCAAAGGAAAAGGTTTCTACGCTACTGATTATGCTAAGAAATCTAAGAGTTCTAATGCTGACTCTTCGAAAATTGGTTGCCCTAAAGCCAACCAAGCGTGCGCTGGTTGTCCCAAATTAGCTTAAGGTGAAAATTCTATGAGCAAAATAAAAGCATTTAAAGCATTAGTTTATAACCCAGAAAAGGTAGATTTTAACCAGGTTGTTTGCCCACCTTATGATGTAATTTCGCAAGCCAGCCAAGATGTTTACCATAAGCGCTCGCCTTATAATTTAATTCATCTGTTGCTGGGAAAAGATATCCCCGGTGAAGATAAATACCGAAGATCTTCAGATATTTTTCGTAATTGGCTAAAAGAAAAAATACTTATCCAAGATAATAAACCGGCAATTTATTTTTATAGCCAGCAATACACTATTCGCGGAGAGAAAAAAACTCGTTTGGGATTTATTTCTTTACTTAAGTTAAGCAATAAAGATAGTAATGATTCGGCAGTTTTTGGACATGAAAACACGCATTTAGAAGCTAAAAATGACCGCTTTAAGCTTATGAAACAAGTTAAAGCTAATCTTAGCCCTATATTTGTTGTATTTTTGGATAAAAAAAGAATTATCCAAAGAGTTTTTCAGAAATTAGCAGATGAAAAGCCTTTTATTGAGGTTAAGGATGTAGAAAATACAGTGCATAAGCTCTGGAAAGTTGCGGCTTTAGATATTGTGGCGCTTGTTGAATCAAGCATGGACAAGGAAAATACGTTTATTGCTGACGGCCATCATCGTTATGAAGTAGCTTGTGCTTATCGTGACCTTATGCTGGAAAAGCCTTCAAAGCCCGGTAGTGCTGAAGATTTTAATTATGTATTGACTTATTTCACTAATACTGATCCTCGCGGTTTATCTATTTTGCCGATTCATCGTTTGCTTAAATTGGTTACCAAGCTTAACTTAGCAGATTTTATTTTTAAGGCAAAAGAATATTTTGATGTTGATCAAGTAAAGGATAAAACGCGTTTTCTTTTTCTTATGGCTAAAGCTGGATGTACTGAACATCTTATAGGAGCATATAAAGATAGGAAATATTTTCTACTCCGGCTTAAAAATATTAAAATTTTGGATAAATTAATTGCGGATAAACCTAAAGAATACAGAACACTGGATGTATCTATTCTTAATTATTTGGTATTTAAAAATATCTTGAAGTTAGATTTATCTAACCTAAAAGATATCATATACAGCCCTGAACCTAGAGAGTTAATCCAAGAAGTTGACAATGATCCTTTTAAAATAGCATTTTTTCTTAATTCCGTTAAAATGGAGCAGATTATTAGCGTGGCTTTAGGCGGCAATAAAATGCCTCCCAAGTCCACCTATTTTTACCCGAAAGTACTCTCAGGATTGGTAATTAATAAATTTGAAAAGGAATAAGTATGGCTTTATTCGGTAAACCTAAATACACTATAGTGCGTTTAAAGAAAAAAGAGATGCCGGATGGGCTGTGGACAAAATGCTCAGATTGTCAGGAAACTCTTTATAATAAGACGCTTGAGGAGAATCTTAAAGTTTGCCCGAAATGTAATTACCATTTTGTACTATCTGCTTACGAGAGAATTAATATATTATTTGATAAGGATACGTTTGAAGAATTTGATAAAGATATGCTTGCGCTAGACCCGCTTGACTTTAAGGGGCCAAAAACCTACAAAGAAAAACTAAAACAGGATCAAGAGGCAACAGGGTTAAAAGACGCGGTTATCTCTGGGGCGAGTAAATTAAACGGCAAGAGGGTAGTTGTGGCGGTAACAGATTCGCGTTTTATTATGGGGTCTATGGGTTCAGTAGTAGGTGAAAAAATTACCCGGGCTATTGAATATGCTACAAAAAATAAACTTGCCATGATTATTATTTCCGGTTCCGGCGGAGGGGCGCGTATGTATGAAGGTATGTATAGCCTTATGCAAATGGCGAAAACTTGCGCTGCCTTAGCTTATCACCGTAAAGCAAAATTGCCGTACATATCTGTATTAACTAATCCTACTATGGCCGGGATTATGGCTTCTTTTGCAGGGGTTGGAGATATAATTATTGCGGAGCCTAATGCTTTAATCGGTTTTACCGGGCCCAGAGTAATTGAGCAGACTATAAGACAAAAACTGCCGCCGGGTTTTCAGCGTTCTGAATTTTTACTTGAACACGGGCTTATTGATATGATTGTGCATCGTAAAAATATGTCGAATATTTTAACTGGACTGCTTGACTATCTGGCTTAATTTTGTATAATAGTTTAAGTTTAATATCTATGTTTGTAATAACTCACGTTCATTAGTACCCCGCGCTTATAAGGTATTGCGCGGGTGTGCCCTGGTGGGCAAGGAGTAACTAAATGGCTCAGGTAAGTTTAAGAGATGTGTGTAAAGTCTTTCCAGGTAATATTTCTGCGGTTGATAGCATAAACCTGGGAATTGAGAATAAAGAGTTCATGGTTTTAGTCGGGCCTTCTGGCTGCGGTAAATCCACTACTTTAAGGATGATCGCGGGTTTAGAAGAAATCAGTTCTGGTGATATCTATATTGGAAACAAAAGAGTTAATGAAGTGCCGGCAAAAGACAGGGATATCGCTATGGTTTTTCAAAATTACGCACTTTATCCGCATATGACTGTTTTTGAAAATATGTCATTTGGCTTAAGGCTCAGGCATATACCTAAGAATGAGATTGCTCAAAGGGTTAGCGAGGCTGCTGATATTTTAGGGATTAATCGTTTATTAAATCGCAAACCCCGTGAGCTTTCCGGTGGGGAGCGTCAGCGCGTAGCAGTAGGAAGGGCAATCGTAAGAAAACCTATGGTTTTTCTTTTTGATGAGCCTTTAAGCAACCTTGACGCAAAAATGCGCGTACAAATGCGTACAGAGATTCACAAACTGCATATCAGGCTGCAAACTACAATTATATATGTTACCCATGATCAGGTTGAAGCTATGACCATGGGAGATCGTATCGCAGTTATGAAAGATGGCAATCTACATCAATTAGCTGACCCAATAGATGTGTATGACCATCCAAAGAATAAATTTGTCGCTGGTTTTATCGGTTCGCCTCCGATGAATTTTATGCTTGGGCGTATTATTAAGAAAGAGGGGAAAATATATTTTGATGAAGGCAAAATTCAGGTTAAGTTGGTAGAAGATATGTATAAAAAGATCTCTAATTACGTGGGGAAGGAAATATTTTTTGGTATCCGTTCTGAAGATATATACGACAAATTATTTGTTTCAGAGGCTCCGCCAGAAAATATCGTCCGCGTAAACTGTGAGGTATTCGAACCCATGGGTTCAGAAGTTTACCTTTATCTTAATACAGGTAAACATACCCTTATCGCTCGCGTAGGTGCGCACGATCGTCCAAAAATTAATCAAGAAATGGACGTAGTTTTTGATATGAGCAAAGTTCATTTCTTTGATAAAAATACCGAAGAGACTATTGTTTAAGCTTCAATATTTCAAGCTGGCTTGAAATGTCTATGCTTCAAAATTCCATCCGCAGAGCAATCGTTTTAATTCTGGCAATAATTTCTGTAGTATTAATAATAACTAATATTATATTTTTGCATCAAAAACTGCTCTTTATCACAGGAGCAGTTTTTATAATCGCCAACATTTTGCTTTTAATTTACCTAATTCATAAATCATCCGCTCATATTTACAAACTTCAGTCACTTATTGAAATTAACCGAGAGCAGGCCAACATTCTTGACGATGATAATACTAAAAGCCGGCAGCTAAATGATGCGCTTAAATCTAGAATTATTCGATATGGTAGTTTAAAAAAAATCATTGAAGATTTAAATCGCAACTTAAAACTGGATTCTACCGTGGATACCTTAACAGAAGCGGTATATTCATTAATCTCAAAAAGACATGGTACAGCCTTACTTTTTCTTGTTGATAGCCAGACGCAAAAACTTCAATTGGCACGTTCCTTAAAAGAAGACAATGATTTAGTAATCTTGTCTAAAGAAGGAGATATTTTTGATCTTTGGGTTTTAAGGCATTCCTCTGTGCTTATAATTACTAATTTAAAACAAGATTTTCGTTTTGATACGGATAGCTTAAGAAATCAAGATTTACGTTCTACGTCTTCAATAATTAGCTCGCCTTTAATTAGTCACCACTCTTTATTGGGTGTATTACGGCTGGAAAATAAGTTGGCTGATTTTTTTACTCAGGATGATCTGCGTTTCTTAGCGCTTGTTTCCGATTTAGGTGCTATAGCTTTAGAAAACAGCTTGTTATTCCAGAAAACTCAAGATTTAGCCATACATGATGATTTAACGAGGCTATATACACGTTATTATTTTTTAGGAAGATTAAAAGAAGAGGCAAAAAGATGCATAAGGCTAGATCAACATTTATCAGTATTGATGTTGGATATAGATTTATTTAAAAAATACAATGACAAGTTTGGGCATACTGCCGGAGATATAGTCTTAAGGAAGATCTCCCATCTGATGCAAGAGTCGCTGCATGAGTATAATTGCCTAATTAGCCGTTTTGGTGGAGAAGAATTCTTGGTTATGCTGTCTGGCTTAGATAAAAAGAAGTCTTTTTTAGTTGCTGAGAGTTTACGTCAAAAAATTGAAAAAGAGAAGATAATATTACGCCGTCAAGAAACTAAGGTCACTGTTTCTATAGGGATAGCTAATATGCCATATGACACTAAGGATGAAGATGAATTAGTGCAAAAGGCGGATAAAGCAATGTATGACGCTAAATTAAAGGGAAGAAACCAGGTATGTTGTATATAATCTTTTTTATAGCTTTATCAGGAATATTATTTTTATTACTGCAGGATTTTTTTGCTAGGAAAGTAAGCAAAAAAACAACTCAGCTTAATAGCCTGCTTAATGAAAGTGCTAAAAGGACTAAAGAAAAGATAAATCTTGATGAAGAAAATGTTTTGCTTAACAAACATTTGACTCAAACGTTAGAGCTTTACGAAGTCACTAAGGATATTTGTAAAAGCCTGGAAGAGGAGAAGGTATTCAAGATATTTCGCGAGATTCTTAAAAAATACATTGGTGTTCATGATTGTCAGTATATCAAAGACAATGCTGATTTGATTAAGTATAAAGACTACACAATTTTTCCTTTAACTAGCGTGGAAGGAAGCCAAGCTATGGCTCAGAAACCTATTGGTTATCTGGCTTTTGATAAAATTCTTGAAGAAGACAAAGATAAGTTTTTAATTCTTACTCAACAGTTTTTAATTGGCTTAAGAAGGGCTATATATTATCAAAAGGTTACCGATTTAACTATTACTGATACTTTAACCCAGGTTTATAACAGAAGGTATTTTCTCGAACGTTTTAATGAAGAGCTGCGTCGTTCTAAGAAAAATAAATTACGTTTATCTTTTCTCATGATTGATATCGATAATTTTAAACAATATAATGACAAGTATGGGCATTTAGTAGGTGATGCCATATTGAGGCAAGTCTCGAAGATTATCCGGGAAACGGTTAGACAGATAGATTTTACTGGCCGATACGGAGGAGAGGAACTTTGCATTGTTTTAGCGGAAACAGACAGAGAGAAAACTAATTTTGCTGCGGAACGTATTCGCCAGGGAATTGCCCAAGCTGTAATTAAGGTTTACGATGAAGAACTAAGGGCCACTGTGAGCATCGGTGTTTCCACTTTCCCAGACAATGCTAATCATATACAAGACTTAATTGAGATGGCAGATCAGGCACTTTATTCAGCTAAAGAAACCGGAAAGAATAAGGTGTGTTTTTGTCCTGCATAAGCTGTATCGTCATTAAATCCCTTGAAAAAACATGTTTTCTAATATAGAATACCACACATGAGTAAAAAATTTATTATTGCTATAGATTTAGGAGGCACTAATTTAAAATGTGCTTTGCTTGATAATAATCTAAGAATTAAAGCCAAAACCTCTTTTAGCACAAAGGTTTTTGATAATCGCCTTAAACTTATTTCGGGTATTGTTGAGGCGATAGAGAGTTTTATCTCTAACCAAGGTTTAACTAAATCTGCTATTAGCGGGGTGGGCATAGGCTTACCTGGCTTGGTTGACACTTTTAAAGGCGTAGTGCACTTCTTACCGAATATTCCAGGATGGAAAGAGGTAGGGCTTAAAAGAATTCTAGAGAAAAAAACAAAACTTACAGTTTTTATTGATAATGATGTTAAGCTAATGAGTTTAGCAGAGTACAAATGTGGAGCAGCAAAGGGTTTTAGTAATTGCCTATGTTTAACTTTAGGAACAGGAGTGGGAGGCGGATTAATTATCGGGGGCGAGCTTTATCGAGGCCGTGATAATGCTGCGGGAGAAATAGGGCATATGCCGCTTAATGAATTTGGCCCGTTTTGTGGTTGTGGTGCTTATGCGTGCCTTGAGGCATACATTGGCAATGCTAAGCTTATCCGTGATGCACGTAAATTATTCGGCTCAGGCATCACCCTTGAGAAAGTAAGTGATTTGGCTAAACGCAATGACAGTAAAGCAAAGCAATTTTGGAAAAAAGTGGGAAATTACCTTGGGCAAGCTTTAGCGGGGAGTGTAAATTTACTTAATCTGGATGCAATTATTATCGGTGGAGGAATTGCTTGCGCAGGGGAAGTTTTACTTACAAGCGTTAGAGAAACTATTTTTAAGCGTTCAATGAGCGTGCAGGCAAAAAGAGTAAAAATTTACAAAGCTCGTTTAGGGTTAAATGCAGGGTTAATTGGGGCAGGTTATTTAGTAAAGGAAAGGTTAGCTTCTTGTTTGCTAAATCTTATTTTAACATTAAGTTTTATTTTTATTGCCTCTTCAGGTTTTGCTGAAGAAAGAACTGAGTCGCCCTTAATTATTAATGGTGATAACGTTGAGTATGCTGCTGATAGTAAAGAAGTAACGGCAACAGGTAATATAGAAGTTATCTATAAAGGTTCAAAGCTTACTTGTAATAAGCTAAAAGTAAACATGCAGACAAAAGAGGGTTTGGCTGAAGGCAACGCCAGGCTGGAAGATGAAAAAGGAGTGGTTACCGGAGAAAGAATAGTTTATGATTTTGCGAAGAAAACCGGGGTAATCTATAATGCGGATTTTCGCGCTAATCCTTATTTTGGAAAAGCTAAAAAGGTAGAAAAGGTAAGTGAGAATGAATTTGTAACTAAGGGCGGGTATTTTACTACTTGCAGCTTTGATCAAACACATTATCGTTTTGCAGTAAAAAAATTAAATATGTTCCCTGGGGAAAAAATGCAAGCCCAACAAGCCACGCTTTATTTGGGCGCTGTCCCGCTTTTATACCTTCCCCGGCTTAATTATTCAATGAAAGAACCTATTATGCATGTGCAGGTTGAGCCGGGTACGCGCAAAGATTGGGGGCCGTATGTTCTAAATACCTGGCGGTATAATATTACCGATAATATAAATGGCAGGGTATCTTTAGATTATCGTAGTAAATTAGGGCTAGGAGAAGGTTTTGAAATTAATTATACAAAAACCCCAATTGGTAAAGGCGATTTTAAATTTTATTACACGAATGAATCGCCTAGCGACCTGCCCAAAGAAGCACCCACGGAGTTTCAGCGTTATTTTATGCGTTTGCGCCATAAATGGAATATTGATGAGCGTACCAATGTAACCGCGGAGTTTTATAAGATTACCGACGCGAGAAGAAAATACGATGCAAGCCATAATATACTTAAAGATTACTTCTTCCGTGAATACGAAAAGGATGCTGAGCCGCTAAGCTATGCCCTTTTTCACCACGCTTTTAATTATTCCAGTCTGGATGTGCTTTTACAAATGCGTACTAATCATTGGTTTGATCAAATAGAGAAAAAACCTGAGATAAACTATAATTTGCCAAGTTTGCAATTAGGAGAAAGCCCGTTTTATTTTGAAAGCATAAACCAATTAGGTACTTATAATAAAAGGGAGGTTGTTATTATTCCTCCAGCAACTTATATCCAGAATCAGGATAGGGATAATGTTACGACTACGCGGTTTGATACTAAGAACACATTTTCTTGGCCAACTAAGATAGCCTTTATCCAGTTTAAACCTTTTGTTTCCAGCCGTCAGACTTTTTATGATAAAGGCGCTAACGACCAGAGTGGAATTATACGCACAATCTTTTACAGCGGCGCGGATCTCTCCACTAAGTTTTACCGTATTTTTGACGTAAAAACAAATTATCTTAAATTAGATATTAATGGATTGCGCCATATTATTACACCCAGTATCGGGTATTTATATACACATCCGCCTACTATTCCGGGTAGCAATATAAGACAGATCGACAATAGTATTGATAATATACATCGCGGTAATACTGCTGCTTTAAGCTTATCTAATAAATTGCAAACTAAGCGCAATGGCCAAAGTATAGATCTTGTTGATTTCTTAGTTACTACTAATCTTGTGCTTGATCCAAAATTAGGGGATAATGCATTTCTTACTCCTCGCACAGGAGAGGGGTTGAAAGATAATTTTGATGATATTCTTTTTAAATTAAAAGTATTGCCATATTCCTGGATGAGGCTTGAATCTGATGTTACTTTTGAGCATTCAGATCATACTAATATTAATTATAATAAGTTTTCATTAATTAATTATGATTTAAGCTTTGATTTCGGTAAAGAACGTTCATTTACTCTTGGCCAGCGCTATGAAAGAAAGGGCAGTAATGAAGTTACTGCCTTTCTCAAATGGCGCTTAAGCCCCAAGTGGAAATTTGGTATTTACGAACGTTTTAACCTTAAAAATTCTAAAGATGGTTCTAGTGGACTTGATTACGGCTTCCAGGAGCAGGAGTATACCTTAACTCGCGATTTGCACTGTTGGGAATTGGATATTACTCTTAATAAAAAAGAGATTTCCGGCACAACTATATTTTTTACCTTCAGGCTTAAAGCTTTTCCTGAGAATGAATTTGGATTTGATCAGTCAATGACTGAAAAGAAATCCGGTACGCAGTAGAACCCAGCCCTTTCAAGGGCTGGTATAAGAAATGAAGGAGCGGGTGGTGGACCTAGCCCTGCTTAGAAAGATTAGTTAAATATGGAAAGAAGGACTGGGTGAATATCTCGATTATTGGTTCAGGGTATGTGGGGTTAGTTACCGGTGTTTGTTTTGCTGAGTTAGGTAATAAGGTTATTTGCGTTGATTGTGACGTCAAAAAAATCTCTCATCTTAAAAAGGGGATAGTGCCTATTTATGAGCCGGGATTAGAAGAGCTGATTAAACTTAACCTTAAGAATAAACGGCTCAAGTTTACTTCAAGCATCAGAGCTGCTGTTAAGGCAAGCTCGGTGATTTTTATCGCTGTAGGGACTCCTGCTCTTGAAAACGGCGAGGCGGATTTAACCGGCATAGAAAATGTTGCCAGGAGCATTGCGCAGAATATGGACGGTTACCGTTTAATTGTTGAGAAATCCACTGTACCGGTAGAGACCTGCGCCTGGTTAAAAAAGACCATCGTAACTTATATTAAAAAAAGCCTTAAATTTGACGTAGTTTCTAACCCGGAATTCTTAAGAGAAGGCTCTGCCATAAATGACTTTACGCATCCTGATCGCATCGTATTAGGCGTAGAAAGCGCTAAGGCAAAACAGATGATGACTAATTTATATAAGCCTTTAAACCGGCCGATTTTAATTACCAATATAAAATCAGCTGAATTGATAAAACACGCATCAAATGCTTTTTTAGCTACTAAGATCTCTTTTATCAACGCTATAGCCCGTATTTGCGATAAGGTGGGCGCGGATGTTTTAGAAGTAGCCCAAGGTATGGGATTAGATAACCGTATCGGCCGTTATTTCTTGCACGCTGGCATTGGTTACGGCGGCTCCTGTTTTCCTAAGGATCTAGAGGCTTTCATAAATATCGCGGAAAAATTAGGTTATGATTTTGCAATCCTTAAAGCGGTAAAAAATACTAACGAAGAGCAGAAAAAATTTATTTTGCAGAAAATTAAAGATGAGCTGTGGATTATAAAAGATAAGACTATAGCGGTAGCCGGCCTTGCTTTTAAGCCTAATACGGATGATTTAAGAAATTCCCCGAGCATTGATTTAATTAGGGCCTTGATACAGGAAGGAGCAAAGGTCAAGGTTTATGACCCGAAGGCAATGAATAAAGCAAGAGCGTGCTTAAGCAATGTTGTTTTTTGCAATGATCTTTATGAAGCGGCAAAAGCAGCTGATTGCCTTGTTGTGGCTACTGAATGGAATGAGTTTAAGGAGTTAGATTTTGTTAAGTTAAAGAAGATACTCAAACGGCCGCTGCTAATTGACGGAAGAAATATTTATGACCCTAAGTTGCTTAAAGCACTTGGTTTTACCTATGTAGGGGTGGGCCGGGGAAATGCATAAAAGTTTGTTAGAAATACGTCAAAAAATAAAAACTAAACAACTGAAAATTGCTGTTGTAGGCCTAGGGTATGTGGGTTTCCCGCTAGCTATTGAATTTGCGAAAAAAAATATCCAAGTAATCGGCATTGAAATAGATGCTAACCGCCTAAATTGCATTAAGCGTAAAGAATCATATATTAGTGACGTTTCAACTAAAGAATTAAAGAACTTGCTTAGCAAGGGGTATTTTAGCGCTACAAAAGATTTTTCCGTTATAAAGAATTGCGATGTTGTTTTAATCTGCGTTCCCACTCCTTTAAAAAGAAAAAACCTTCCGGATATCTCTTATATTAAAGATGCTGTTAAATCTGCTGCGAGTTACATTAAACATGGTGCTTTAATAGTTTTAGAAAGCACTACCTATCCCGGCACTACAGAAGAAGAGCTGCTGCCAATTTTCCAAAGCTATAAATTAAAACATGGGGGGGATTTTTTTCTTTGTTTTTCACCTGAAAGAATAGATCCGGGAAATAAAAGTTTTCCCGTTAATAGAATTCCAAAAGTTATAGGAGGAATTAACGCTCAAGCTACTTGCTTAGGAGCTGAATTTTATAAAATTATTATTCAACAAGTTGTTCCGGTATCAAGCGCAAGGACTGCCGAAACAGTTAAACTATTAGAAAATACCTTCCGTTTGATTAATATTGGCTTAATTAACGAGTTGGCAATGATGGCGCATAAGATGAATATTGATATCTGGGAGGTAATTTCCGCGGCAGCAACTAAACCTTTTGGTTTTATGCCATTTTATCCAGGGCCGGGTGTAGGAGGGCACTGTATTCCCAAGGACCCTCTATACTTACATTGGAAGGCCAAAAGCTTTGGTTTCCACTCGCGTTTTATCCGGCTGGCTTCAGATGTAATCAGTTATATGCCTGAATATGTGGCAACTCGGATTCAGGAGGCTTTGTTTAAGAAAAATAAAAAAAGTAAAACCGCTAAGATTTTAGTCGTTGGCGTAACTTATAAAAAAGATATTAAAGATTTACGCCAATCACCAAGCATCGATTTGATTAAAAACCTCCAAACAAAAGGGCATCTAGTATCCTATTATGACCCACTTATTCATTACCTTAAGATAAAAGATATAAATCTTAAGTCTGTCATAATAACTAAAAATAATTTAATTAGATTTGATTGTGTTGTTATAGCTACTGACCACTCTAAGATAGATTATAAATTCTTATTGAATAATGCGCAGTTAATTTTTGATACGCGTAATGTTTATCAAGGCGTTTCTAAAGAAAAGGTAGTAAGGCTATGAGTCCCGCACCTTCTAATTTATTCATGCTTCTTAAATTTTTAACTTTTAATATTAAATGCAAAGAAGGTGCGGGATGAGTAAATTTTTAGTTACCGGGGGAGCGGGCTTTATCGGTTCACATATTGTCGAAAGACTGGTCAAAGATAAACATTATGTACGTATCCTGGATAATTTCTCTAGTGGAAAAATCTCGAATCTAGAAAGCGTAAAAAACAAAGTCGATTTGATTAAAGCAGATATATGCTCTAAGGAAATTTGCCTAAAAGCAACAAAGAATATAGATTTTGTTTTACACCTTGCAGCCTTAAGAAGCGTACCTAAATCTATTGACCTGCCTCACGAATATAATCGTGTAAATATTGACGGCACGTTGAATATGCTGGAGGCAGCTAGAGAAAATAAAGTTAAGCGTTTTGTTTTTGCATCATCAAGTTCTGTTTACGGAGAGGTAAATGTATTTCCTGAAAAAGAAACATTTTCGCCTTGCCCGATCTCGCCCTATGCTTTAAGTAAGCTAGCCGGAGAGCACTATTGTAAAATTTTTAGCCTGCTTTTTGGGTTACCCACAATTGCTTTACGCTATTTTAATGTTTTCGGGCCACGTCAATCTCTCGACGATGAATATGCCGTAGTTATTCCTAAGTTTATCAACTGTTTATTAAATAATAAGCAACCCCCAATTTTTGGTAACGGCAAACAATCACGGGATTTTACATTTGTGCAAAATGTAGTTGAGGCCAATCTACTTGCAGCTAAAAACAAAAAAATTAATTATGGCGTATTTAATATTGCCGGAGGCCGAGATACTGCGTTATTGAGTTTAGTAGATATTTTGAACGGGATCTTAGGAAAAGATATTCCTGCCTTGTTTCTTGCTAAACGAAAAGGAGATGTATTCAAAACGCTAGCTGATATAAAATTATCACGCAAAATATTAAAGTACCGGCCGAAAGTTGATTTTATCGCTGGTTTAAAGATTACCGCGAAATATTGGGAAGAAAATGCATAAACAAACTGCACTAATTACTGGAGGAGCGGGTTTTATCGGTTGTCATTTGTGTGAGAAGATGCTCGCCAATGATTATAAAGTAATATGCCTGGATAACTTTATTACGGGAAATCTTGAAAATATAAAGCCGTTATTGAAAAATAGAAATTTCCGGCTTATTGTACATAATGTTTCAAATTATATTGATATCCCAGATAAAATTAATTACGTTTTACATTGTGCTTCATTAGCTTCTCCAATTGATTACTTAGATTTTCCAATACAAACTCTAAAAGTAGGTTCTTTAGGCACGCATAATGCCCTGGGTTTAGCTAAAGAGAAGAAGGCGGTATTCCTTTTGTTTTCTACCTCAGAAGTTTATGGTGACCCATTGGAACATCCTCAAAAAGAAAGCTACTGGGGCCATGTAAATCCTGTTGGAGTGCGTGGTTGTTACGATGAATCTAAACGCTTTGCTGAAGCTATTACTATGGCTTATCACCGCGTGCATGGGCTAGATACCAAGATTGTGCGTATTTTTAATACCTATGGACCTAAAATGCGGCATCATGATGGCAGAGTAGTGCCTAATTTTATATTTCAGGCATTAAAGAACAAACCTTTAACTGTTTATGGCAAAGGAGAGCAAACAAGGAGTTTTTGCTATATTGATGATTTAGTAGAAGGGATATACCGCTTGTTGCTTTCAAAAATAAATGAACCTGTAAATTTAGGGAACCCTAATGAATTTACTATTATGCAGTTAGTAAAATTAGTTTTGAAAATAAGCGGCTCAAACAGTAAACTTGTATTTAACCCTCTTCCGCAAGATGATCCTAAGCAACGCCAGCCTGATATTAGCAAGGCTAAGAAGCTTCTCGGCTGGCATCCTGCAATAGCCTTGGAAGTTGGCCTTAAAAGAACTATCTCCTGGTTTAGAAAATAAGCGTAAAAACCCTTTTTAGTGAAAGCCCTTTCCTTGACAATCAGCTTGAATATGTTATACTTTTCAATATTTCATAAATTGGAGGATACGCAATGGTTATAGAAACAATAAAACAATTTAATTTTTTAGATATACTCATTCTAATTGTATTATTTAGAATATGTTACATTGCAGTTAAAATGGGCCTGCCGGTTGAGTTTTTTAAACTCATGGGTGTTCTGTTTGCAACATTTCTTTCTTTACATTATTACACTAAGTTATCAGATATTATCCAAAGTCGTTTTTTTTATAAAAATTTACCTTTAGAGTTTTTGGATTTTTTAATTTTCTTAATTTTAGCTGGAATAGGTTACTCGATTTTTATTATTTTACGCAGCATTTTTTGCCGTTTTATGAAGATGGAAACTGTCCCCAAAATTAATAAAATTGGGGGATTAATTCTGGGGTTAACACGAGGATACTTTGCTATAGGGCTGTTTGCCTTTATGTTAACTATCTCCAGTATAAGTTATCTTAACCGTAGCGTAGAGTCTTCTTATTTAGGAAGTAAAGCGTTTGCTATCGCGCCAAAGGCATATAACTGGTTATGGAATAATTTTATTTCAAAATTTTCACCAAATGAAAGTTCTAATGCCCATGTGTCTGAGGAATTGAATAAATTTGGGAAGGTAAATGAAACTAATTAGTTTTTACAACGAGGCAGTTAAATTCGGCCGGGCTGCTGATCCACGCAAAGATAAGTCAAAGATTAAATCTTTTCCGGATTCGGCAATTCTTTTTGGGTCGCCTAACCAAGAGATAAAGAAAATAATGGTTGGCATTGATATTGAAGTGCCTGAGTTATTACTCGCGGATCGTATTCGCCAAAAAGAAGGTTTAGATTTAGTAATTGCGCATCACCCCGAAGGTAAGGCTTACGCGGGTTTACATGAGGTTATGGTTTTACAAGTTGAGCTGTTAAGCCAAGTAGGGGTTTCCAAAAAAACAGCTGTAAAATTGCTAGAAACCAGGATGCAAGAAGTGCAGCGTAGAGTATTATCGCAAAATCATACTCGGCCTGTGGATGCTGCCAGGCTATTAGGCATACCTTTTATGAATATGCATACCCCGGCTGATAATCATGTATACAGATTTTTAGATACCTTATTTAAACAGAAAAAACCTCGCAAAGTGGAAGATATAGTCAGTATCTTAAAAACCATTCCTGAATATCAGATCGCGGATAAATTTAATACCGGGCCTCGTGTAATTCTAGGCAACCCTAAACGCGGTGTAGGAAAAATCTTACTTGAGATGACCGGAGGCACTGAAGGCTCAAAAGATGTTTTTGATAAGTTATATAAGGCAGGGGTGAGAACGTTGGTATCAATGCATTTAAGTGAAGAGCATTTTAAAAAGGCTAAAGAGGCTAATCTTAATGTTGTAATTGCCGGTCATATATCCAGTGATGTGTTAGGATTAAATCTGCTTTTAGATAATTTAGATAAGGCTGCAAAACATCCATTCCAAGTAGTTAGTTGTTCAGGTTTTACCAGAATTAAAAGATCATAATCAATGTCTAATCTTATACCCGAAAATATTTTAGAGGATATCCTCGGTCGTGTGGATATTGTCGAAATTATATCTGGCTATATTTCGCTTAAGAAATCTGGCAGTAATTTTAAATGTAATTGCCCATTTCACCACGAGAAAACCCCTTCATTTATGGTTTCAACCGATCGGCAAATTTATCATTGTTTTGGCTGCGGTGAGTCAGGTAATGTGTTTAAGTTTCTTATGCGCCATGAAAGAATGTCTTTTCCAGAAGCAGTAGAAATGCTGGCTAAAAAAGCAGGGGTTATTTTACCCAAGCAAGATAATCCTAGAATTGCTGAAGCAATAAGCTTAAACAGCCAACTTTATAAATTAAATGAGCTAGCAGTAAGTTTTTACGAAAACAACCTGCATACGGCAAGCGCTGCTGCCTCTATGGAGTACTTGAAGAAAAGGGGAATCAGCCTAGAAAGCATAAAGGAATTCCGTTTAGGATTTGCCGGGCAGAGTTGGGATAATTTGGTTAATTTTCTAAGGGCGAAAAACGTCAGCCTCGGATTAATAGAAAAAGCAGGTTTAATTTTACCTAAGGACGGCGGAGGCTATTATGATCGTTTCCGCAATCGCATAATATTTCCTATTTTTGATAACCGGGATCGCGCAATCGGCTTCGGTGCCAGGATTATGGACAATAGTTTACCAAAATATATTAATTCTCCGGAAACCCCGATTTATGTGAAAGGTAGAAACCTTTTTGGTTTGAATTTATCTAAAGAGCATATCAAAGATTTGGATTGTGCGATAATAGTAGAAGGTTACCTTGATTTCATTATTCCTTACCAAGAAGGATTAAAAAATATTGTTGCTTCGCAGGGTACTGCCTTAACTCAAGATCAGATTAAATTACTTAAGCGCTATACTAATAATGTAGTGATGATTTACGATGGTGATACAGCCGGCGAAATCGCCACTTTAAGAAGTTTAGATATGCTTATTGAAGAAGATTTGCATGTTTTAGTAGTTCCTTTGCCAGCAGGCGTAGATCCAGATAGCTTGGTACGCCTTGAGGGAATTGTATCCTTAAAGAATAAAGTTGAAGGAGCGTTAAGCCTTTTTGATTATAAACTTAAGATTTTAAAAAGCCGTCATAATATAACTGAGGCGCATGGTAAAGGAAAAATAGCTTCCCAGATGCTTTCTACTATTAATAAATTTAGCAATGCTATTCTAAGAGGAGAATACACGAAAAGATTATCTGAAGAAATTAAAATTCCAGAGCATTATATATTAGAAGAATTAAATAAATTAAAGCCGAATACTACAATTAGCGCTCCTACGGTTGAGGCAGCGAAAAAACCTGCTTTTGAAATTAACCCTGCTGAAAAATTGCTTATTAAATTTATGCTTGATGAAAAAGAGCTTATTGAAAGGATTATGCAAGAATTAGACCCTAGCGATTTTCAGGATGCGCGTACTGCGAAAATAGTTTCGGTTATGCATGATTTATTCAAACAAGGGAAATCTTTTGCTCCGAGTGTATTAATGAATTACTTAAGTGAAGACGACGCAAGCCAATTGGTTTGTGAGTCCATGTTTATACCTGAGCTTTCAGGCCAAGATAGAGAAAAAGCAGTAACGGATTGTATTCAGCGGATTAAAGTACAAAGGAAAAAAGCCAAAAGAGAAGAGCTGCATCTTTTGATTAGAAACGCTCAATCTTGCGGAGATGAAGAAAAATTAAATACCCTTATCCAGGAATTTCATAAGCTAATAAAGAAAGGCGATTAAAGATGAAGAAAAAAGAGCAGCCCACTAAAGATATGGAAAAATTGATTGCCCTAGGAAAACAAAAAGGCTTTCTTACTTATGACGAAGTTAATGACCTACTTCCAGAAGATCTTTCAAGTACAGAAGCCATTGATCATCTTTTTGAGCTATTGGGTAATGAAGATATCCAGGTAATTGAAGGCGACGAAGATGCTGGCCTTTCCGCAAATCGAGCGCAACAGGATAAACAGAATGTATCTCAACAGCGTGAAGAATTATTGACCGAACAGCTTAAAAGCGAAGAACGATTTATGCCACTAGACGATCCGGTAAAAATGTACTTAAAACAGATGGGTTCCATCTCACTTTTAAGCCGTGAAAACGAGATTGAATTGGCTAAAAAGATTGAAGAGGCGGAAGATAAATTTAAACGCGCGGTTTTGGTAACTAAATTTGTCAAAAATGAAGTTATCTGCGTTGCCAATGATATTCTGGAAGATAAGATAAACCTAGAAGAGGTAGTTAAAGAAGACCTTAAAATAAAAAAGAGTAGTGTTATTGGTAGATTTAAACGCATTTTAGCTAAGGCTAAACAAACGCGTAGTGAAAGTAACGGCATTAATTTAATCCTGCAGCTGAATTTTACTACTTCAGTGATTGAAGCAGCAGTGCGTAAGCTCAATGTCTTGTTGCGAGAATTTGATTATATAAAGCGAACAGGCAAAAGTAACAATACGCGTAGTCGTCAGATTCTAAAATTGATGCTTGAGCCGCATCAGGAGATTAAAGATCAGATGAAGCTGGTTAAATCAGCGCATCTTAAGTTTAGCCGTACGAAGAAGAAATTAGTAGAAGCAAATCTGCGCCTTGTGGTCAGTATCGCCAAAAAATATACTAACCGCGGGCTTTCTTTTCTTGACCTTATTCAAGAAGGTAATATTGGCCTTATGCGTGCTGTTGAAAAGTTTGAATATAAGCGTGGATATAAATTTTCTACTTATGCTACCTGGTGGATTCGTCAAGCAATCACTCGCTCGATTGCTGATCAGGCGCGCACCATCAGAATACCTGTACATATGACTGAGACAATAAACAAAATAATCCGCTTTTCAAGAGTTTTTGTGCAAAAGAATGGCCGGGAGCCAACACCGGAAGAGATTGCGCATAAGATGCGTTTTCCTCAGGATAAAATTAAATCGATCTTAAAGATTGCGCAGGAACCTATTTCTTTACAGATGCCTATAGGGGATGAAGGTGATACGCATTTTGGTGATTTTATTCAGGATAAAAAGGCAGTTTCCCCAGCTAATGAAACGGTACGCTCTATGCTTAAGGATGAGATGAACTCTGCTTTAGGTACGTTAACAGAGAGGGAGAAGAAGATTTTAGTTTTGCGATTTGGTATTCACGATGGCTGCCCGCGCACTCTAGAAGAAGTAGGTAATGTTTTTAAGGTTACTCGTGAAAGAGTAAGGCAAATTGAGGCTAAGGCCTTAAAAAAATTAAGGCATCCATCGCGTTCGCGTAAGTTACGTACTTTTATGGATATGACGCTAGCGCATCAAAGAGAGTATTAATTAATTTACTAGAAAAGCAAGAATATGGAAGAAAACACTTTACACGTAGCTATTCTGGATAGTATACCTGACATTGCTTGGTTAAAAGATGAGCAGGGTAAGTTTTTGTCAGTTAACGAGCCTTTTGGTAAAGCTTGCGGTTTTAATCCGCAGGATCTAATAGGTAAAACAGATTTAGATATCTGGCCAAAAGAATTAGCAGAAAGTTATCGAGCTGATGATTTAGAAGTAATGAGTTCAAAAAAGCGCAAATACATTCAAGAGAGATTATCTGATAAAGAAGGAAAAATCAAATGGCTCGAAACTATTAAAACCCCGGTTTTTAATAACAAGGGGATCGTGACAGGTACTGTAGGCATAGCCAGAGATATTACTGAGCGCAAGGAAAATGATGAGAGGTTAAAAAATATACGTGCAGAATTAGAAATCAGAGTTAAGGTTAGAACAGTGGAGTTAACCCGCATAAACGAAGATTTAAGTAAAGAGGTGCGTAATCGCTTAAAAATTGAGAACGAGCTCCAATCATACCGTAATAAATTAGAGACTCTAGTAGCTGAGCGCACTAAGGAGCTAGAATTAGAAATTGAAAAAAGAAAAGCTGCGCAGATAAAAGAAAGGGCTTTGAGCAAACAGATAGAGTTTATTCTGGGTGCCACTAAAACGGGTTTAGATATTATTGATCAGAATCTTTATATTCGCTATATTGATCCGGAGTGGGCAAAAAAGTACGGAGATCCACAAGGCAAGAAATGTTTCGATTATTTCATGGACCGTAAATCTCCTTGTCCTGAATGTGCGCTTCTGAAGGCTTTTGTCACGAAGCAAATAGTGGTTAGCTTCGAGGTCTTGGCTAAGGAAAATAACCGGCCGATTCAGGTGACTTCGATTCCTTTCCAGGATGAAACCGGAGAATGGTTAGTTGCCGAAATAAATGCTGATATGACTGAAAAAAAGAAAATTGATGATGAACTAGAGCGATATCGTAAGCAGCTTGAGGATGAAGTAACCAAACGCACCAAAGAACTTATTCAGGAAGTTTTTTTACATAAAAAAGCAGAAGTTGAAAAATCTAAATTAAACCGTGATTTGCTCAAGTTTAACAAAAAACTAAAAAGTGTTTCACTTATTGACGCGCATACCGGGTTATATAATCATCGTTATCTCTATGATGTGATTGAATCAGAGTTTCATCAAGCCAGAAGATACGCCCAAAGCCTATCAGTAGTCATGATTGATGTTGATTATTTTAAATCCATTAACGATGTTTATGGAATTAGCTTCGGGGATTTAGTATTAAAGCAGTTGGCAAAACAACTCAAGCGCATGGTCAGGCGTTACGATATACTTATTCGTTATAGCGGAGAAGAATTTGTTATTATATCACCAAGGTTAAACAGGGATTTATCTTTTAATATGGCGCAAAGATTACTGGAGTCTCTAAGCTTTATAAATTTTGGTAATAAAGCGCATACAGTCAAACTAAAATTAAGCCTGGCTGCCATATCTTTTCCTGAAGATCGCGCTAATAAGGGGGTTGAATTAATCAATTTGGCAAATAACGTACTAAATAAAGCCAAGGAAGGCGGTGGAAACCGTGCTTATTCTAGCCAGGATATCAAGAAACAACCGAAAGTTACAAATAGTAAATCTTTAAAAAATGAAGAAATTAAATCATTAAGGAATACGATTGAAAAACTGAACAAGAAATCTAAGCAAGGGTTGGTGGAATCTATTTTTGCGTTTGCTAAGACGATTGAATTAAAAGACCATTATACCGGAGAGCATGTAGAAAACACCGTGCATTACGCTACAGAAATTGCTAAAATGCTAAATTTACCTCGAGAGGATTTGGAGTTAATCAAGCAAGCAGCTATGTTGCACGATTTAGGAAAGATCGGTATTAGCGAACACATCCTGCTTAAAAAAGGAAAACTTAATAAAAAAGAGTTCGCTGAGATTAAAAAACATCCACAGATCGGTGCTGATATAATTAGGCCAATTCAGTTTTTACATAATTTAGTCCCTTTTATTTTTTATCATCATGAAAGATGGGATGGGAAAGGCTACCCCAGTGGAATCAAGGGAGAAGATATTCCTCTAGGCGCGAGAATTATTGCTATTGCCGATGTTTATCAGGCCCTAACCAGTGACCGGCCTTATCGTAAGGCTTTTAGTAAAAAGAAAGCTTTGGGTATAATTAAAAACTCTTCCGGAACGCAATTTGATCCCCGCATTGTAAACATTTTCCTTAGGGTTATTAATCAAGAAAAGTAAGGCCCTTTGCCTAGATAATTAAAATTTATTTAAACAAATTTTAGATAAATTTTAACTTGCTAAAAATACCTAAAAATAGTAAAATATAACATTGTCTTCGGGGCCCATGGTTCGACAAGCTCACCATAGGGCTTCAGTAAATAAATTAATTAGGGCCCATAGCTCAGTCGGTTAGAGCAGTTGACTCATAATCAATTGGTCCGGGGTTCGAGTCCCTGTGGGCCCATAAAATGTAAACATTTAGGGCGCATAGCTCAGTTGGTTAGAGCGCTACATTCACATTGTAGAGGTCATAGGTTCAACTCCTATTGCGCCCAAATTAAGCACGTTTTTCAGGAGAAAAATTGAGTAGCGTTGATCTAAAAACACAGATAATTGGCTTAGTAAACTTACAAGAGGTTGATAGCGAAATCTATGCCTTAAAAAACGAAAAAGAAGCTAAGCCAATTGAGATTAAAGCTATCGAGAGTTCCTTTGAAGCAAAGAAGCTTAATTTAGCCCAGTTAGAGACAAAATCTTTAGATCTGCAAAAACAGCGCAAGGAAAAAGAACTGGATTTGGGTTCTAAGGAAGAAGCAGCAAAGAAGCTACAGGGCCAGCTCTATTCCTTAAAAACTAATAAAGAGTATCAAATTATGTTACAACAGATTCAGGATGCTAAAGCCGATGGAGAATTAGTTGAAGAAAAAATTCTTATTTTATTTGAAGAAACAGATAATATAAAAAAGGAGATAGCGCAGGAAAATATTAAAATCAAAGAAGAAGAAAAAGCTTTTCTGGAGCAGAATAAATTGATTCAAATACGTATAGCAGAAATCGATGAAAGATTAGCAGTACTTGAATCATCTCGTAAACAACTTACTCCGGGTTTAGATCCTAAGACTTTTTCCCAATATGAAAGAATATTAAATAGCCGGGATGGTTTGGCGATCGTGAGCGTTATAGATAACTCCTGTGCTGGTTGCAATATGAATGTTCCTCCCCAGGTAATTAATTTAATTAAGATGTACGAAAGTATTGTTACTTGCGAAGTCTGCAACCGTATTCTTTATATCAGGCAATGATTCATTTAGAGATTTATATTGATGGCGCATCAAAGGGTAATCCAGGGCATAGCGGTGTGGGTATTGTGATTTTAAGAGCAGGAAAAGTTATAAAGAATATCTCTGGATATATTGGCCGAGCAACTAATAATGTAGCCGAATACACTGCTCTTATATATGCTCTTAAAGAAGCACTACTACTTAAAGCGAATAGTTTAAAGATTAATACGGATAGCCAGCTTTTAGCCAGGCAATTAAATAAGATTTACAAGGTTAAGCATCTTGGATTAATTAATTTGTATAATCAAGCTATGCATTTGTTGACTGGTTTCCAAAAAGTTTTAATTTGTCATATTCCACGGGAAGAAAATAGTAGTGCAGATAAATTAGCAACCCAAGCAATTAAGAAGGCCTTAAGCAGGCAGAATGTGGCTGCCCTGTCGTAAAAACAGGGAGGAAAGTCCGGGCTCCAGAGGATAACGTAATGGGTAACACCCATCTTCCGGTTTTTCCGGAACGGATTAGAACCACAGAGACGAGTACCCCGCCTCGGCGGGGGAGGTGAAACGCGGTAATCTCTACGTGGAGCAAGGTATAAAAGGGATGAGTGCTGATCCGGCGCGCTTCCGTATTCGAAATTTGCGGAAAATTAATCCTGGGTAAGCTGCTAAAGTTCTGGGAGTGATCCAAGAATTGAGAGGAATAGCCACTAATCGATGCGTAAAATTCGCATCAAGACAGAACCCGGCTTATTCTGCCTGCTGATTAAATTAAGACACCCCACGTTAAGTAGGCACCCGGCCCTAAAAAGGCACCCCGCGTGGCACCCCGCGTGGCACCCCGCGCTTATAGGAATTGCGCGGGTATTCGCCAGGTGGCGAAAATTGCGCGGGTATTCGCCAGGTGGCGAATATTGCGCGGGTGTTGTCTTGGTAGACAAGACACGCCGCGCTAAAAAGGCACCCCGCCGCATATAGGAATTGCGCGGGTATTCGCCTGGTGGCGAATATTGCGCGGGTGTTGTCTTGGTAGACAAGACACGCCGCGCTTATTGGAATTGCGCGGGTGTTGTCTTGGTAGACAAGACACGCCGCGCTTATTGGAATTGCGCGGGTGTTGTCTTGGTAGACAAGACAC
>JAKLQX010000076.1 GCA_022013085.1 Candidatus Omnitrophota bacterium
GGCGCAGTTGTCTGATAACTTAATTAGCCAGTTTAAGGCAAAAGTAGTTATTACCGGGAGTATCTCAGATTTACCGTTAGCCAATCAGATTAAGCAAATGATGCAACAGAAGCCGTTAGTTGCCTGCGGAGTTTTTAATATAAAGCAGTTAGGCGCCTTGGCAAAATCATCCGATCTATTTATTACAGCTGATACCGGGCCGTTACATATCGCTAATGCTGTGGGTGCGAAAAAGATAATTGCAATTTTCGGCCCGACAGCTAAAGAGATTACCGGGCCGTATCCAGTAACTAATACTGCTATTTTGCAAAAAGATGTGGGATGCATAATACCATGTTATAAAGTGCATTGTCAGGATAACCGGTGTATGAAGGCAGTTACTCCGGATGATGTTTTAACCGAAGCCAAGAAAGTTTTACGCAAATGAAGATTCTTTTTGTTACCTTAAGCAATATCGGGGATTGTATTTTGACTCTTCCGGTTTTAGACCTATTACGCGTTAAACACCCGCAAGCTAAGATTACTTGTCTTGTGCCAAATCGTCCCAAAGAAATATTTATTAATAATCCGGTTGTAGATTCAGTAATTATTTTTGATAAGCACGCTAAATTAAGGGAGAAGATTAAGTTATTTTTTTCTTTGGGCAAAGAAGGGTTTGACGAAGTTATCGACCTGCGCAATAGTTTTTTCGGTGCTTTCTTGCCGGCTAAGAAAAGGAGTTCGCCGATGCGGCGGATTCCTAAGCAAATTAAACATATGAAGGATAGGCATTTGTTCTGGGCTAATCTTTTGAGCAGTTCTTTAAAACGTAAGGAAGCTCTTTCATTAAATATTTCGGTTTCTGATAAGCAATTTATTCATGGGATATTAAGTGAGAATAAAATTAATTGCGCTAAACTAATCGCACTATCTCCCGGAGCAAGAAGCCATTCTAAACTCTGGGGTAAGCAGAATTTTAGCCGGCTTTGTACAATGTTTATCCAACAAGGCTGGGAAATTGTTTTAGTTGGTGATGCAGCAGACAAGTTCATATGCAGCTATATCCAAAAAGATTGCGCGGGGAAGATTTTAGATCTTAGTGGTAAAACTACTATAGGGCAGCTAGCTGCTTTATTAACCAGCGCGCAGCTTTTGATTACTAATGATAGTGCAGTAATGCATCTGGCAAGTTATTTAAATATCCCGGTGGCAGCGATTTTTGGCCCTACGGATGAAGTTAAATATGCACCCTGGTCAGAAAAGAGCGTAGTTATTAAGAAAAATATTTTTTGCCGTCCTTGTGAGAAAGCGCAATGTCGTTTTGGGACGTTGGCATGTTTGACAAGTATAAACCCGGAAGAGGTTTTTAGTCAGGTGAATTTATTATTAACGAATAAATCCGTGTTTGAAAAAAATGATTTGCAGTATCAAAGGATTCTTATTGTGCGCACTGACCGTATCGGGGATGTGGTCTTATCTACACCGGTAATTAAAGCTTTAAGGCAGAGATATCCTCAAGCATATATATCTATGATGGTTGCTCCGTATGCCTTGGAAATTATCGAAGGTAATCCTTATTTGGATGAGGTTATTGTTTATGATAAGGGTGGTTTGCATAAAAGTTGGCTACGTTCGCTTAAATTTGCCAGCAGGCTTAAGAAAAAGAAGTTTGATTTAGCAGTAATTTTGCATCCGACTAACCGCGTACATCTATTGACTTTTTTAGCTGGAATTCCTAAGCGTTTAGGGTATAACCGTAAATTAGGTTTTTTGCTTAATGAAAAAAAAGAACATAAAAAACAAGAGGGCCTTAAGCATGAGGCAGAATATAATCTAGAGTTGCTTAAAGATCTAGGTATCACAGGTAGGCATACTGAACTATATATTCCTATAAAAGCGGAATCAGAAAAGTGGGTTAATGATCTTTTCAAAAGTTTTGGGATTAGGCAGAGTGATAAATTATTAGCGATTAACCCCGGGGCAAGTTGTCCTTCTAAGCTTTGGCCGCTAGAACGTTTTGCTGAAGTTGCCTTAAAGTTAGCCAGGGCGCATAATCTAAAAATATTAGTTTTAGCTGGGCCTAAAGATATGCTTTTAGCAGACAAAATCGCTTTGCGTCAGGAACTTAAGGGTAAAGTAATAAATCTTGCTGGTAGATCCTCAATAAGTCAGTTAGCCAGCATTCTTAAGAGGTGTGTGTTATTTATCTCTAATGATTCTGGCCCGGTGCATATTGCTTCTGCGGTAGGCACGCCAGTTATTTCGATTTTTGGCCGTTCCCAGCCAGGACTTAGCCCTAAGCGTTGGGGGCCATTAGGCAAGCGTGATAGATATTTACATAAAGAGGTAGGTTGTATTCAATGCCTGGCGCATAATTGTCAAAAGGAATTTGCCTGTCTTAAGGCAATCAGCGTTGAGGATGTTGTTCTAGCAGCCGAATCGACTTTAAAATGCCTCTGCTAGTTTTCTCACTCAGGTCGATTTTTTAACGCCAATGATCTTTCGCATTTCGGCGGCTGCTGTACTCGCGCCTCGTGTTCTCACTCGGCGCTCAGACAGCATCGCCGTTCCGAGATTGCCCCGCCTAAGTCGGGGCCTCGGAATTCCCGAAATACTCAAGCTCCATTGGCTAAAATCGACATTCGCTGCGAAAACCAGCAGAGTCATTTTAAAATAATCTGTTTGATTTAACGGTTAATTGTGCTAGAATTATTTCTTATGATTAACTTAAAAAAGGTAAAAAGATATTCTATTAAATCGCGCAAAAGCCTGGTAAACAAGGGGGATTTTGCCCAGTTACCTGTTAAGGGTAGAAGTTTTGCCAGTTTCTTAAGCTCTTTGCCGAATATCTTAAAAGCAAAAGATTTGCAGGCGGTTTCTTCCGATATTGTTAGCGCCCATAAGAAGAAAAAAGGGGTAATTTTTATGTGCGGGGCGCATGTAATTAAGTGCGGGCTTAATCCGGTATTAATTGAATTAATTAACAAGAAAGTAATTACTTGTATCTGCTTGAATGGCGCCGGGATTATCCATGATTTTGAGCTGGCTTTCCAGGGCAAAACTTCTGAAGATGTTGCCGAAAACCTTAAAACCGGAAGATTCGGTATGGGTAAGGAGAGCGCGGATTTTTTAAATCTTGCTGTTAAAGAAGGCGTAGGAAAAGGTTTTGGATTAGGTTATGCTGTGGCCAGTAAAATAGCTACCTCAGATCTTGCGCATAAAGATTTAAGCCTGCTTTATAACGCCTATAAAAATAAAATTCCCGTCTGCGTTTTTGTGGGAATTGGTACGGATATTATTCATCAGCATCCTTCTTTTGATGCCGCTTCTACAGCGAACGGTTCTTTACGTGATTTTCATATTCTTGTAGATAAAATCTGTGCTTTAAATCAAGGCGGAGTGGTGGCTAATTTTGGTTCAGCCGTAATGCTGCCGGAAGTCTTTTTGAAAGCGCTTAACCTGGCGCGTAATTTAGGAAATCAAGTTAAGAATTTTACCACTGTTAACTTTGATATGATTTATCAGTATCGTGCGGTGCAGAATGTGGTGATCCGGCCGACGCTTTCCGGCGGGGAAGGCTATTATATTATTGGCCACCATGAGATTATGCTTCCTCTTCTAGCGCAAAGTATAATTGAAAAAATATGATCCCCGCACCTTCTCTATATCTAGTTTTCAGAAGGCGTAGGGTTTAAAAAATAATTAATATGGAAGAAGGTGCGGGGTGATAAAGCTTAAACAAATAATTCAAAAGTTTGGGAAAGCGAAGATTCTGGTAGTTGGCGATCTTATTCTTGATGAATATATCTGGGGTTCTGTAGAGAGAATTTCTCCTGAGGCCCCTGTTCCTGTGCTTTGGGCAAAAAAGCGTACTTTTGTTCCTGGGGGCACGGCTAATGTTGCCAATAATATCCGTTCACTTGGCGGCGGCGTTACTTTACTTGGCGTAACTGGTAAAGATGCTAACTCTAAAATTCTCTTGAGTGAATTAAAGAAACGTAAGATTAATACTAGCGGTATTTTTGTTGAGCTAGGCCGGCATACAACAGTTAAAACGCGTATTCTTGCTGGGAGCCAACAAGTGGTAAGAGTGGATTGGGAGCATACTCATGATCTTTCAAATGAATTGAATTCAAAAATTTTAAAATATATTGAAAAAAATATTAAGTCATTTGATGCGGTAATTGTCGAGGATTATGGTAAAGGGGTAATTAACGTAGCGCTCCTGGAGAGGCTTACTACGCTTGCTGCTAAGTACAAAAAGATCCTTACCGTAGATCCTAAAGAGGAAAACTTTCAATATTACCGAGGGGTAACTGCGATTACCCCTAACCGTAAAGAGTTGGAAAATGCCATAAAAAACCTTAAGCTAAAAGATACAACTAATAGATTTAGGATAAATACCGATAGGTTATTTACTGATAAGGATATTGATTTAGCTGCTCAGCAAATTCTGGCATTTTTAAAATTAGATTCTATTTTAGTTACCCTGGGAGAGCAAGGGATGAAATTGTTTGAGAAGAATGGCCGCTTAATACATATTCCAACTGTAGCCCAGGAGGTTTTTGATGTTTCTGGGGCAGGGGACACGGTAATTAGCACTTTTACTTTGGCTCTTTGCGCCGGGGCTTCCAAATTAGAAGCAGCACATATTGCTAATTTTGCCGCAGGCATTGTAGTAGGTAAGCTAGGCACAGCAGTAACAACTATTAAAGAACTTTTAGAGAGGATAAAATAATATGGATGTAATTGGAGTTATTCCGGCACGGTTTTCATCAGTTAGATTTCAGGGGAAGATTTTGGCAGATATCATGGGTAAACCCATGTTGCAACATGTGTGGGAGCGCGCTAAGCAATCTCGCATGCTGGATGATTTGATTATTGCTTGTGATAGCGAAATCATATTCAAAGTTGCTACTGAATTCGGGGCTAAGGCTGTAATGACTTCTAAAGAACATACCTGTGGTACGGATAGAATAAGTGAGGTGGTTAATCCAATTGACGTAAAAGTTATCATTAATATTCAAGGCGATGAACCGCTTATTCATCCTACAATGATTGATAATGTAGCTCGGGCGCTTCTAGAAGATAAATTGATTAATATGGCAACGCTTATGAAAAGGATCACTGATCTAGCGCAAGTAACTGACCCGAATGTAGTTAAGGTGGTAGTGGATAAGAATAATTTTGCTTTATATTTTTCACGCTCTCCCATTCCGTATCTTGCACCCGATGCGCAAGTAATTGGCGCGGTCTATTATAAGCATATTGGCCTTTATGGGTATACTAAGGATTTTCTTTTTACTTATAAGAATCTTCCAGTTTCTAATCTTGAGAAAACAGAAAAACTGGAACAACTGCGCGTTTTAGCTGAAGGTTTTAAAATTAAGGTGATTGAGACTAAATTTGATACTGTGGGAGTAGATACTCCGGATGATTTAGAACGGGCGAAAGAACAACTACAAAAGGAAACAAAATAATGCAGCAGGTTAGTATTAAAAATATTAAGTTTGGGGATAAACAGCCGCTTGTGCTTATTGCCGGCCCTTGTGTTATCCAGTCACTGAGTTTTTGTTTGGATACCGCTAAGAAAATTAAGCGTATTGCAGATGATTGTGGTATGCCATTTATTTTTAAATCTAGTTTTGATAAAGCTAATCGGCTCTCTATTGATTCTTATCGCGGGCCAGGGTTAATTAAAGGCTTGGCGATTTTAAAATCAGTAAAACAACAGCTTAAAATTCCTATATTAAGTGATGTGCATTGCGCGAAAGATATGCCTGCGGCTGCCCAAGTCCTGGATATCATCCAAATACCGGCATTTTTATGCCGTCAGACAGATTTAATAGTTGCTGCAGCTAAGACGGGTAAAATAGTGAATATTAAAAAAGGGCAGTTTCTCGCTCCTTGGGATATCTTGCCTATAATTAAGAAAGTTGAGTCAGTAGGGAATAAGCAGATTTTGATTACGGAGAGAGGGGTAAGTTTTGGTTATAATAATCTAGTCACGGATTTTCGTAGTTTAGGAATTATGCGTGCCCTAGGCTATCCGGTTATTTATGATGCAACCCACAGTGTACAGCTTCCCGGTGGCTCAGGGGATTGTTCCAGCGGTCAGAGTGAATTTGTAACGGGTTTATCCCGGGCAGCTGTGGCTTTTGGCTGCGATGGTTTATTTCTTGAGGTACACCCTGACCCGGCTCAGGCGCCGTGCGATGGGGCAAATATGATTAATTTTAAAGAATTGGAAACTCTTTTAAAACAAGTTACAAAGATTAGAAAGGCGTTATGAACCCCGCACCTTCTAAATATTCATCTATGCAAACTAAAAGGTTTAATGAATCCAGCACCTTCTTGAAGGTGCTGGATGAATTAAGTAAGAAAGAAGGTGCGGGGTGAAATTAAATGTGATTAAGCGGGCAAAAGAGGTTTTGGAAATTGAGGCGCAGGCAATTAGGTTGCTTAAAAACCGGGTGGATCATAATTTTTCTAAAGCCGTAGAGTTAATCTTAAAAACTAAAGGCAGGGTAATTGTTAGCGGGATGGGCAAAACTGGAATTATTGCTCAAAAGTTTTCCGCTACTTTAGCTTCTACTGGTACTCCGAGCCTATTTTTACATACGGCAGAGGCGATTCATGGTGATCTCGGAAAAGTTACCAATGATGATATAGTAGTCATCCTTTCTAATAGCGGTAGCACTGAGGAGATGAAGCAACTTCTACCTTTACTTAAAAAGATCGGTGTATTGATTATCTCACTTACCGGCAATACGAAATCTGTTTTGGCTAAATACAGTGACGTAGTTTTGGATGTTTCTGTGAAAAAAGAGGCTTGTATTTTAGGGCTCGCGCCCACTGCTTCAACTACCGCGGCTTTAGCTATGACTGATGCTTTGGCGGTATGCCTCTTAGAGCAAAAAGGTTTTAAGGAAAAGGATTTTGCTTTTTTCCATCCTGGAGGGGCTATTGGCAGGCGCCTGCTTTTAAAAGTTGAAGATCTTATGCGTAGCGGGAAATTTAATCCTATAGTTGGTGAGGAAAAAAAGGTTTCTGAGGTTTTATTAGCGATTACGCGTGCGCGCGCTGGATGCGCTACGATAGTGAATAAACAAGGAAAATTAAAAGGTATATTTACTGATGGTGATCTGCGTCGTCATCTGGAGAGTGATGAAAATTTACCGAGTAGGCCGATCTCTGAAGTGATGACTTCCAAGCCTACTGTAGTATATAAAGATATGTTGGCAGCTCAGGCAATGCGTATAATGCAGGATAAGCGCATTGATGAAATTCCAGTGGTGGATAAATTTATGCACCCAGTTGGTTTATTAGATATTCAGGATCTGCTTAAAGCGGGGTTAGTTTAAATATGGCGCTTGATATGATCAAGGAAGAGCTTAAACTAAAAGCAAGTAAGATCAAACTTCTTTTATTAGATGTTGACGGAGTGCTTACCGATGGTAGGATAATTTATGATTCGCGCGGTCGGGATTCTAAATTCTTCGATGTGCATGATGGGCTAGGGGTTTATGTTTTGCATAAATCCGGGATCAAGACTGTTTTAATTACAGCCAAAAGTTCTAAAACTATATCGCCGCGCGCCAAAGATATGCGTGTAGCTGAAGTTTTCGCGGATATTTTTCCTAAGAGTTCCCTGCTTGATAGAATTCTAAAGAAGTATGGCGTTTGTTCAGATGAGGTTTGTTTTGTAGGAGATGATTTAGTGGATTTATCGATTATGCGTAAGGTTGGCTTACCTGTGGCAGTTGCCAACGCAGCAGATGAAATAAAAGAAGTTGCGGGTTTTATTACTAGTTGCGTCGGCGGCCGCGGAGCAGTTAGAGAAGTTGCGGAGTTAATTCTTAAATCGCAAGGTAAATGGGAAGATATCTTAAAGTTTTATGCTGCTTAAAAGAATACTATTAGTTTCTGCGTTTTTATTTTTTGCTTCTACCTGTCTTAAAGCCGAAATCACCAAAGAAGTAAAAGAATCCGACCAGCAGATTGGCGATTTTTCTCTATCAGGCTTTGGCGAAAAAGGGAAGAAGGTCTGGGATATTTCTGGAAAATCAGCGGATATATTTAATGAAGTTGTTAAACTTAAAGAAGTGGTAGGCAACCATTATGCCGATAAGGATAGTATTAATCTCACTGCTGATAAGGGCGATTTTAATAAAAATAGTGGAGTTGTGCATTTAGAAGACAACGTGGTGATTACTACATCAAATGGCGCAAAACTTACTACTGATTCTCTTGATTGGGATCGCAAGCAGCAGATAGTTAGTACTTTAGATAGTGTAAATCTCAAGCGTTCGGATATGAATCTTTCCGGAGTAGGGGCTAAAGGCCAAACAGGGCTTAAGCAGGTGGCTTTAGCAAAAGATGTGCGCTTAGATATAGAACCCATGGATAAGCTGAAAGGCAAAAAAGAAAAAATATTGATTACTTGCGATGGCCCGCTTGAGGTAGATTATGAAAAAAATATTGCCATATTTTATAATAATGTTAAAGTAGAAAAATCAGATTTGACTATTCACAGCGATAAGATGGAGGTTTATTTTATCCCTAGGAGTGAGGATCCTAAAAAAGAACAGGGAGCCGCAGTAATGTCCAGCTCAATAAATAAGATTGTAAGCATTGGCAATGTGCGTATATTGCGTGGGGAAAATATATCTTATAGCCAGGAAGCAGTTTATACTGCTAAGGACAAGAGAATCGTTTTAACTGGAAGGCCTCAGATACTTATTTATCAGACGGAGAATATGAATGCGGCTTTTGGAAACTAAAGGTTTAATTAAATCATATGATGGACGCCAAGTTGTTAAAGGCGTGGATATTACGGTTAAGCGTGGAGAGATCGTTGGGCTTCTTGGCCCTAATGGCGCAGGTAAGACTACTACTTTTTATATGATTGTGGGTATTGTTGCCCCAAACCAAGGCACAATTGTTTTTGATAATCATGAGATTACTAATTTACCGATTCATGAACGTGCGCGCCTTGGGATCGGTTATCTTTCTCAGGAAGCTTCGATATTTCGAAAGCTTACGGTTGCAGAGAATATCAACGCAATCCTCGAGACTTTGCCTTTGAGCCGGCAGGATCGAAAACGTAGGTTGGTTTCTTTACTGGAAGAGTTAAATATTTCCCATCTGGCTAAGAATAAGGCTTATACCTTAAGCGGAGGGGAAAGAAGGCGCTTAGAGATAACTCGGGCGCTGGTAACCAATCCATCTTTTATTCTTCTTGATGAACCTTTTTCCGGAATTGATCCGATAGTAGTTAATGAAGCGCAGGAGATTATTAAAGAATTAAAGGCAAAAGGGTTAGGAATTTTACTTACTGATCATAATGTCAGGGAAACACTCTCTATTACTGACCGGGCATATTTGATTGCTGATGGTTCTATTCTTATTGCAGGTACGGCGCATGAACTGATTAACCACCCGCAGGCGCGCCAGGTTTATTTGGGTGAGAAGTTTAGAATGTAAGAAAGGGAGAAATGAAAACCGAAATTAAGAAGTTGGATGGTACAAAACGTGAATTAAGCGTAGCTGTAAGCGGCGAGTTGATAAAAAATAAATTTGAGGATGTTTTCGCTCAAATTGCCAAAGAAGCAAAGGTTCCGGGATTTCGTCCCGGGAAAGCCCCTAGGGATGTTTTAGAAAAACATTATGCCGCTTCTGTGCATGAACAAGTTTTAAAAGAATTAGTGCCTGATGTGTATAATCAGGCTATAGCCACAGAGAAACTTGATGTAATTGAGCTGCCGCAGATTAGCGATGTGAAGCTTGACCGTGCTAATCTTTCTTTTAAGGCGGTTGTAGAGGTGAGCCCCGAGATACAGGTGAAAAATTATAAAAATCAAAAGATAAATTTTAAAAAGGTAGTTGTAACTGCGGATGAAATTAAGAAACAGATTGATTCTGTTAGAGAGGCACGTAAAGCTGACGCTTTAGATGATAAATTTAGCCGTTCTTTAGGTTACCCCAGTCTAGCTGATTTAGAGAAGACAGTGGAAAGGCAGCTTTATATTACTAAGGAAAATCAAGAGCGAGCGCGTATTGAAAATGGATTAATTGAGAATTTGATGCAAGGCTTAGAGTTTAAGCTTCCACAAGGTTTGGTTAACCGTCAAATTCAAGATATGCTTAGACAAACAAAGTTGGATTTAGCTATGAAAGGCCTGCCACGGGATAAAATTGAGGAGCAGGAGAAGCTGCTTTTGGAGGGGATTGAGCCTGAAGCTAAAAAACAGGTTAAGGTATATTTAGTTTTAGCAGAGATTGCAAGAAAAGAAAATATTGCTATTGATGACCATATGCCAGCTAAAGTAATGGAGTTTTTGTTAAGCCAGGCAGATTGGCAGGAGACTCACTAAAGCGGAGGATGCGATGGAGACAAAAATGCAGACTTTAGTTCCCATGGTAATTGAGCAAACTGCTCGGGGTTATGAGCGCGCCTATGATATTTATTCCCGCCTTTTAAAGGACCGGATTTTATTTATTGGCACGCCGATTGATGATTATGTAGCAAACTTGGTGATCGCTCAGTTACTTTTTTTACAAATGGAAGATAAGGATAAAGATATTAATGTTTATATTAATTCACCTGGAGGTTCAGTTACCGCGGGTCTAGCTATTTATGATACTATGCAGTTTTTAAAGTGTGATGTGGCTACTTATTGCGTAGGCCAGGCATCTAGCATGGGTGCGATTTTACTTGCTGCTGGTGCAAAAGGTAAACGTCAAGTTTTACCGAATTCACGGATTATGATTCATCAGCCTTGGGGCGGAGTGCAGGGAGTGGCCGCGGATATTTCGATTCAGGCTAAAGAGATTTTAAAACTGCGTGATCGGATTAATGAAATTTTGGTGCATCATACTAATCAACCGTTAGATAAGATACAGAAGGATACGGATCGGGATTATTTTATGAGCGCACAGGAAGCTAAGGATTACGGCTTAATTGATGAAGTAATCTTACCTGAAGCTAAGAAATTAAAGAATAAATAAGGTTATAACACCCGGCCTTAATGGTGAGGCCGGTGCGCGCTTCTGCGCTAGCACCCAAACCAAATTGATGGTTTGGTGTGCGTTTTCTACGCAAGGAGAAAAATGAAAAAAAATTATTTACTTACTCCGGGCCCTACACCTTTACCTCCAGAAATTTGCGAGGCAATGGCTAGGCCGATTATTCATCACCGTACACCGCAATTTCAGGAGATCCTGAAAGAAGTAAGCGTTGGTTTAAAGTATGTATATCAGACCACAAATGATGTTTTTATTATCTCTTCTTCTGGAACCGGGGCAATGGAAGCTGCTGTAACAAATTTGTTTTCAAGCGGAGAAACTGTTTTAGTTGTGCAGGGGGGGAAATTTGGGGAAAGATGGACAGAGATTGCCAAGGCTTATGGAATTAATACTGAGATTATTAATGTGGAGTGGGGAAAGGCAGTTAATCCGGAAGAGATAGCCAAAAGGTTAAAAGCTGATCCAGGGATAAAGGCAGTATTTACTACTCTTTGTGAAACTTCTACCGGAGTAGATAATGATATTGAAAAGATTGCAAAAGTAGTTAGGGAAACTTCTGCGGTTTTGGTGGTTGATGCTATAAGTGGTTTGGGCGCAGTTGATTTAAAAACCGATGCCTGGGGAGTTGATGTAGTTGTTTCGGGTTCGCAAAAAGGCTTGATGCTTCCTCCGGGGTTAGGGTTTATCTCAGTTAGCTCTCGCGCTTGGAAATTAGTGGAAGCCTCTAAATCGCCTCGTTATTACTTGGATCTAAGAAAAGCCAAGAAGGCAATAGACAAAAACGATACCCCGTTTACATCTTCGATCACTTTAATTATTGCTTTAAATGAATCCCTGAAGATAATACGTTCTGACGGCTTAGAAAATATTTTTGCCAGGCATAAAAAAATGGCAGATGCTGTTCGCGCCTCAGCCAAGGCTTTAGGTTTGGAATTGTTTGCTCCAACTGCCGCCTCAAATGCAGTTACAGCAGTAAAAGTACCCGCTGGTATTGACGGTGAAAAATTAGTTAAAACCATGCGTGATACTTATGGAGTAACTATTGCTGGGGGCCAGGATGAGCTAAAAGGAAAAGTATTCCGCATTGCACATATGGGTTTTATCGGTGAGTTTGATATTATTACTGGGTTATCCTGTTTAGAAAAGGTTTTGGCTCAGATGGGTTATAAATTTACTTTAGGCGTAGGTATCAAAGCTGCGGAAGAGGTTTTTCTTAAATAAAGAGGAGTAATAAGATGATTAAAATTTTAGTTAGTGATGCATTGTCAGATGAAGGGTTAAAAGTATTTAGAGAGGCTAAAGAACTTACTGTGGATGTAAAGACTGATTTAAAACCAGATGCTTTAAAAGAGATAATTAAGGATTATGACGGCCTGGTTGTGCGCAGCGCAACTAAGGTGACAAGCGAAATAATTCAAGCAGCTAAAAAACTTAAAGTTATTGGCCGCGCTGGTGTAGGTTTAGATAACGTGGACTTAGAGGCAGCTACGCAAAAAGGGATTATTGTTATGAATACTCCGGCGGGTAATACTATTTCTACCGCTGAGCATACCTTTAGTATGATTTTAGCCCTTTCGCGCAATATTCCTCAGGCAAACTCTTCAACTAAAAAGGGAGAGTGGAAACGCTCCAAATTTATGGGAGTTGAGCTTTATGGTAAAACCTTAGGAATTGTAGGTTTTGGCCGCATTGGCTCTGAAGTTGCAAAGCGGGCTAAATCATTTGGAATGAAAGTTTTGGCTTATGATCCGTTTTTATCCGCGAAGGTTGCTGAAAGTATCGGAGTTGAAATCGCGGAGTTAGAAAAAGTATTGCAGGAATCTGATTATATTACTGTGCATACTCCGCTTACTGATGAGACTCGGCATATGATTTCAGATAAAGAGTTTTCTATAATGAAAAAAGGCGTGCGTATGATAAATTGTGCCCGTGGTGGGATTATTGATGAGCCGGCTTTAATTAAGGCGTTAATTGATGGTTTAGTCGCTGGGGCAGCGATGGATGTTTTTGAAAGTGAACCGCTTTCTGCGGATAACCCATTTTTGAAACTTGATAATGTAATTATTACTCCGCATTTAGGCGCTTCTACTGAAGAGGCTCAGGTGAATGTGGCTATCGAAGTAGCTGAGATTGTACGCGATGCCCTGCTTGGCCGGGGAATTCGTAATGCAGCTAACTACCCTTGCTTAGACGCTGAGGTTTACAAGATCCTTAATCCTTATATTAATCTGGCCGAGAAATTGGGGATGTTTACAGCGCAATTAGTTGAAGGTAGATTCCAGGAGTTAAATATAAATTATAGCGGAGAGATTACTAAATATGATTTAAGTTCAGTAACTATGGCTTTGGCTAAAGGCGTACTGTCTCCGATATTAAAAGAGACAGTAAATTTTGTCAATGCTGTATCTTTAATTAAGGAGAGAGGTATACAGCTGCGTGAATCAAAGTCAGCTCAAGAAGGGGAATTTGTTAATCTGATTCAATTGGAAATTAAGACGGATAAAGAAACTAAAAGTGTCTGTGGGACGCTTTCTAGTAATAAGCAGCCGCGTATCGTGAAAATCGACGATTATTATCTTGAATTATACCCGATTGGAGAGATGGTTTTTATCCGCAACTGGGATAAGCCGGGTTTGATTGGAAGCTTGGGAACATTTATGGGTAAAAATAAAATAAATATTGCTGCTATGACCTTTGGCCGGGATAAGCCCGGAGGTAAAGCAATCAGCGTCTTAAATGTTGATAGCCAGGTGGGAGTAGATATCCAAGAGGAAATAAAGAAACTAGAAAATATTTTAACCGTAAAAGTTATCAGGACATGAAAAGTATTAAAACTATATTGTTTCTTTTTGCGTTATTGGTATTAATTGCCGGAAATCTTTATGCCAAAGAAATAACTATTCTTTATACCGGCAATACCCATGCTATGCTTTATCCCTGCAACTGTCCTATTGAGCATGATGGTGGAATTAGCCGCCGGGCTTCGCTGGTAAAAGAATTAAGAAGGAAATCCCCAGGGCTTCTGCTTTTAGATTGCGGCGCTTTTACCGCCGGAGGGTTGATGGATGAATATATGCAGAATACCCGGCTAGATATGCAACGCTCTGAAGTAAATCTTAAGGCTATGGAGTTGATGCAATATGATGCCGTTGCTATAAGCAGTGATGAGTTTAATTTCGGTAAGGATTTCTTTCTAAAAAACGCCAGAAAGAATAATCCTGCTTTCTTAAGCGTTAATTTAGAGTCGGATAAAGTGGAGCCGTATATTATTAAGCAGGTTTCCGGGATAAAAGTTGGGATTATTGGTTTAACTAATCTTTCTGCTAGCCAAAAGTCAGAAGGCTTAAATATTAATGCGCCTAAGGCGATAGGCCAGTTGGTTAGCCACCTTAAAGATGAAGGCGTGGAAGTAGTGATTGTTCTAAGCACCTTGAGCAAAAAAGAAGATTTAGATTTAATTTCTAAGGTTAAGGGCATAGATGTGCTTTTTGCGGGGCATAATCCGGAAAAAGAAGATTTGGAAACTAAAGTGGGTTCTACTTTTATTGTGCGCTCACCCTGGCAAGGCCGTAGGCTCGGGAAATTGACCTTGGAAGTTAAAAATGGTAAGCTTATAAACTGCAAGATTGAAGAGATCCGCTTGTCAGATAAGATTGCTGATGACCCTGATGTGCAAGCGATCTTACCGCGTTGTTATTCTGATGCCAACTGTAAGAAAGATGGGTTGGTTGGCAGCTGCCAGAGTCCGGGTGAGCTTAAAGCCAGTTGTTTGTTTGCCGAACCGAATAAATTAAGGCTGGTTATAATAAGTACAGAAGACTGTATTGTTTGTAATACAGAGCCGGTTCTGGAGTTGTTAAAAAAACAATTCCCCGGCATTAGTGCTGAATATATTGATTTAAAGCAGGCTGGAAACCTAATTAAGGATTTATCGATTAAAGTCTTACCAGCTTACATTATCGGCAGAGAAGTAGAAAAAGAAAATAATTTTGATAATTTTAAGAATAATCTGGAGTTAATCGGTGACTTCTACTTGCTTAAGCCGCAGGTAAGCGGAGTAGCTTATTTTATTAATCGCCAGATTAAAAAGGGGAGCCTGGATTTATTTTTTAGTATATTTGATAAAGACGCCGCGGAGCTTCTCTCGGTGTTAAGAGAATTTAACCCAAACTTGCATTTTCTGGCAGTAGAAAAGGATTTAGGCTTTGATGCCAAGAATGGTTCGTTTGAGATAGAAGAATATTTGCGCGGGGTATGCGTGCAGAAGTATTATCCGCAGAAGTTTTGGGATTATTTAATTTGCCGCGCCAAGAATATCAGCAGTTCATGGTGGGAGGATTGTCTTAACGAAACTGATGTGCTTAAAATAAAAACTTGCGCCAGGGATTCAGAAGGGGCGCTCTTGCTTAAGGAAAATATTGTTTTAAATAAAGAGGTACAGGTTATGTTTGGTTTGAACTATCTTCTGGATAATTATCAGATGTTTTCTTCACGCGGGGTGCCGGATAAAGAAGAACTCAGAAAAATAATAAAAAAGTAAGGAAAAGAGGAGTAAATATGGCGCATAAACCGAAGATTTATCTGCTTGATGTAACTAACCGTGATGGGGTGCAGACCTCGCGTATCTGTTTGTCTAAACTGCAGAAGACTATGATTAACTGGTATTTGGATCAGATGGGGGTTTTTCAGTCGGAATTTGGTTTTCCGCTCACGCGCCATGAAACAAATTACCTTAATGCAAATTTAGAACTGGTTAAATTAGGGGGGCTTTCTAATATCAGGTTAAGCGGCTGGTTACGCGCGACAAAAGAAGATGTAAGAGCTGCTTTTAAACTTGTGCCGCATTTAAAATATCTCAATCTTTCTATTTCAACTAGTGACCAGATGATTGTGCATAAATTTAAAGGTAAGCTGGATCATCAAACAGTAATTAAGGAAATGGTCGAAGCTGTCAAAGAAGCGATAAGTTTGCATGCAGAATCTGTGGGAGTTAATGCCGAAGATGCCTCGCGTACTGATATTGATTATTTGATAAAATTTGCCCTAAGGGCAAAAGAGGCTGGCGCTGACAGGATCCGCTATTGCGATACGTTGGGAACTGATACCCCTTTTAGTATTTATGACAGGATAAAGTTGTTAGCGCAAGAAGTAAAGCTTCCTATTGAGGTGCATTGTCATAATGATTTGGGTTTGGTGGTAGCTAATTCTATCGCCGGAGCCAGGGCAGCCAGTGATGCTGGAGTAGATTCATATATTAATACTTGCGTTAATGGTATGGGAGAGCGCGCAGGCAATGCGGATCTGGTTTCTGTAATTTTGGCAATTAAATTTGGCCAAGGGATGCAGGACTATTCATTAGATGAAAAAGTGAATTTAAAGATGGCTTGGAAGATATGTAAATATGCTTCTTATGCTTTTGGAGTGCCTATTCCTATTAATCAACCTGGAGTAGGGGCTAATGCTTTTGCCCATGAATCGGGAATTCACGCTGACGGAGCGTTAAAAGATAGGCGTAATTATGAACTTTATGATTATGAAGAATTAGGCCGCGGTGAGCCAGAGATAATTGAGACGGGGAGAAAGATTACTGCAGGGGAGTACTCTGGGATTAAGGGGTTCCGCAATGTTTATGAAAAATTAGAAGTGGCTTTTAAGGATGATGCAGAAGCTACGCGTATTTTAGAGTTAGTCAGGTATGCTAATGTGCATAATCAAAAGCCTTTAGTTGATGACGAGCTTAATTTTATTGCTAAGTATCCGGATATTGCGCATAAAGTTTTTACTATGACACCATAAAAAAATGAACCCAGCCCTTCCTAAAATAATTATTAGGAAGAATTGGGCTGGGGAAAAATAGGAAGGAAGGGCTGGGTGAATACAGTTATTGTTGGAACACAATGGGGAGATGAGGGTAAGGGTAAGATAATTGATATCTTATCCCAGAAAGTGGATTATATCGTACGTTATCAGGGTGGAAATAACGCCGGCCACACAGTAGTTGTCGGCAAAAAAGAGTATATATTTCATCTTATCCCTTCAGGCATATTGCATCCCGGTAAGATCTGTTGTATCGGCAATGGCGTAGTAATTGACCCGGAGGTACTTTTACACGAGTTAGCGGATTTGCGCAAAAATGGGGTTGATTTTAGCAAGCGTTTTAAAATTTCATCCTTAGCGCATTTGATTATGCCGTATCACAAAAATTTGGATCAGTTACGTGAAACCAAAAGAAAGAATAAAATCGGCACTACGGGCCGCGGTATAGGCCCATGTTATGCCGATAAGATTAATCGTTGCGGGATTCGTATGATTGACCTATTAAATCCTGATATATTTCGTGAGAAGCTTAAAGATAATTTAAAAGAAAAAAATGAGATTTTTAGAAAGGTTTATCAGCATCCTGGTTTTAGCTTTGAAAAGATATATCGCCAATATTTGGATTATGGAAATTTGTTTGGAGCGTACATTTCTAATACTGCTTTATTGTTAAATAAGGCAATCGAGAATAAAAAGGATATTTTATTAGAAGGTGCGCAAGGGACATTTCTGGATATTGATTTTGGGACGTATCCTTTTGTTACTTCTTCTTCAGCAACTTCAGGAGGAGCTTGTATTGGTACAGGCATATCTCCAGTTAAAATTGATAAAGTAGTTGGCGTATGCAAGGCTTATACGACTCGAGTAGGCGAGGGCCCATTTCCTACAGAGTTTGCCCGGGAGTTTGGTGAATTTATGCGTGACAAGGGAAATGAATTTGGCGCGACCACCGGAAGGCCGCGTAGATGCGGTTGGTTTGACGCTGTTATGTGCCAGGAATCTGTGATGCTTAATGGAATAGCTGAGCTTGCGATTATGAAGATTGATGTGCTTGATGGCTTAAAAAAGATTAAGATTTGTACTGCTTATAAATATAAAGGTAAGATATTTAAAGAGTTTCCCCATGATTTTGAAGTATTAAGTAAGGCTATCCCGGTTTATAAAGAGATGGCAGGTTGGCCGCATCAGGATAATAAGCCCAGTTCTTTTAAAGAGTTGCATCCTAATGCCAGGATTTACCTTGCGCAGCTGCAATCATTACTTAAGGCTAAGATAACCATGGTCTCGGTAGGCCAAGCCAGGAAAGACACAATCATGATTTAGCCGTCTATGACGCGACAAAACCCTTGACTAGGATAACAGGTTATGTTATATTTAAAATTCGGTCCGCCGTTGGCGGGCCTCATTTAAAGGAGAAATAAAGATGAAAAATAATTTATTTAAAATTACATTAGTTCTGTTTATAACTTTAAGTTTAGCTGGTTGTACTTTTATTTTTCAGAAGGGCAGGCGCTCTGATGCCCAAAAGATTGATGAACTAAATGCGCAGCTGGATGAATTGAATAACTCAAAAAGCCTACTTGAACAGAAACTTGGGCAGGAGATAAATGATAAACAGATTAAGCTACAGATGATGGAAAAAGGCTTGGTCATCACCGTCGTAGGCGATCTTTTGTTCGATTCCGGAAAAGCCCAGATTAGGCCTGAGGCGTATCCGTTGTTAGATAAGGTGTCTATGATATTAAAAGATAATATGGCTAAATTTAATGTAGGCATAGAAGGCCATACGGATAACGTTCCGATTAAGAGCTCTGGATGGAAATCTAATTGGGAGCTTTCCACTGCCCGCGCTCTAAGTGTTTTGCATTATTTGATAAAGAATCAAGGAGTAGCTCCTGAGCGTTTATCAGCAATTGGTTATGGTGAGTATCGCCCGGTAGATTCTAATGAAAGCAAAGTTGGCCGTAAACAAAATCGTAGGGTAGAGATAGTTATATTGCCTAATGTGACTAAGGTTAAAGGTGAAAACGTTCGCACATCTCAAGTTGAGAATCTCCAGGAGAACCTTAAATAAACATAGATTGATAATATGGATGAACAACTGAAAAATCGCTTAGTAGTTATTTTAGCAGTATTAACTGCAATCTTCTTTTTTGCTACGCTTAGTTCTTGTAATAGCGCAGTGCGTCAGAAAGCTGCTCGTGACAAAGAGATGTCTGCGCGTTTGCAGCTTGAAGAGAAGATGAGTAAGTTTTCGAGTGAGAAATCAGCTTTAGAAGAAAAAGCTTTAGCAAAAGAAAAAGAGGCTCTAGAAGCAAAACAAAATTTTGAAACAACAAAAAAAGTTTTGTTACAGGAACAATTAGTCAATGAAAGCCTTAAGGAAGAGTTGCAAAAAGTAACTAAGCTCAAAGAAAACTTGGAAAACGATCTAAAAAACGCCTTAGCAGCTGAAAAAAGGGCTAAGAAATGATATAGGGGGAGGTAAGAGAACATATTAATTGTTCTGTGTAAAGGGGAGAGAATCCCCTTTTTTGTTGAAGGAGGGTAGCCAGATGAAGATATGGGTTAAGATAAAAGAACGGATTAAAAAAAATATTTTTACAATATTTACTCCTAAGCCTAAAAAAAATAAATTAACAACCGGGCATTTAGGGGATTCTTCATCTAAGGAATTCTCAAGCTTTCAAGAGACGGTTGCTGTAAACACTAAATTTTCTCATCCGGAGAATATTTGTCCATCGCCAAAAATGCCGCATGATATTCCTTTTTGCTATGACCAGGATAAGATTGTTTTGCAAGTGCGTGATCCGCATTGGGTGCATACGTATTGGGAATTAAGAAACCAGACTCTCGGAGGATTACGTATACGATTAGGTGATGAATTCGCCCGCGCAAGAAGAGTTTTAAGAGTTTATGATGTTACTAATATTATATTTAATGGATCTAACGCTAATAGTTTTTTTGATATCCAGATCAATGACTTTGCTAACAGTTGGTATATAGATACTAATGGCCCGGGCCGCGCATTTTGCGTGGATTTAGGGTTGATGTTATTGGATGGTAGATTTATTACAATTGTGCGTTCCAATGTTGTGCAGACTCCAACAGATAGCCCATCATGGATTACTGACGAAGAGTGGATGATTCCCGATGAGATGTTTGCCCGGCTTTATGGTATGGGTTTTGGTTTAGGGAAAAGCTCTCCGGTTGGAGGTGCTTGGCAGGAACGTATTAAACAGGGATTATTTAGTTCAGGATTATCTTCTAGCCCTGTGAGAAAAGAGGTTAAAGAAAGAAGCTTTTGGATGAAAGTGGATTGCGAGCTAATTGTCTATGGGGCTACTGATCCTAGCGCTAAAGTAACAGTACAGGGAAAATCAATTAATTTGCGTCCCGATGGAACATTTACTCTTCGCTTTTGGTTACCCGATGGAAAGCAGTGCATACCGGTAAAGGCTGTATCTGAAGATAAAGTAGAAGAGCGCGTTATAACACCGATTGTAAATAGAGAAACCAAGTAGCTTAATGATCAATTACCAAATATCAATGTTGAATGAAATCCCAATGATTTAATGTCCAATTGGAAATTGTGAAATTGTAAATTCATTCGTCATTAGAGCTTGGGATTTGGGATTTGAGGGGTAAATAAAATATGCACAAAGGATATCTTTGTTTAGTTTTACACGGCCATCTTCCTTTTGTCAGGCATCCTGAATTTGAGAGTTTTCTGGAGGAGGATTGGCTTTATGAAGCGATTACTGAGACTTATGTACCGCTAATCTCTGTTTTCGAAGGATTAGTTAATGACGGTATTGATTTTCGTCTGACTATGACCTTAAGCCCTACGCTTATTTCTATGCTTAGCGATTCTTTATTAGGAGAGCGCTATCTTTTGCATATTAATAAATCAATCCAGCTTAGCCAAAAGGAGATGCAGAGGACTGCTTGGCAGCATGAGTTTCGCGCTTTAGCTGAAATGTATTTTAATAAGTTCTCTTATGCCAAAGATACTTTTCTAAAATACAATCGTAATTTAGTATTGGCTTTTAAAAAGTTTCAGGATTTAGGAAAGCTTGAGATTATTACCTGTGGGGCAACGCATGGTTTTTTCCCGCTTATGGATGTTTGCCGGGATTCAGTGCGCGCACAGGTTAAAGTTGCAGCAGATCATTATCAGGGTATTTTTGGCCGCAGGCCAGCTGGGATATGGTTACCGGAATGTGGATATCACCCTGGGCATGATGAGATATTTAAAGAAGCAGGAATACGTTTCTTTTTTACCGATTCTCACGGGGTGTTACATGGCTCACCGCGCCCTAAATATGGGGTGTTTGCTCCGGTTTATTGTAAGGGTACGGGCGTAGCTTGTTTTGGCAGGGATTTGGAATCTAGCAAGCAGGTTTGGTCTTCTATCGAGGGGTATCCTGGCGATTATAATTACCGTGAATTTTATCGCGATATTGGTTTTGATTTAGAACATGATTATATTTTGCCCTATATTCATCCAGATGGAGTGCGTATTAACACGGGGATAAAATATTACCGTATTACCGGTACGGGAAATCATAAAGAACCATATATTCCTGATTGGGCGCGGGAGAAAGCAGCAGCTCATGCTGGAAACTTTATATTTAATCGTCAAAAACAAGCGAGTTACCTAAATGATCTTATGGGTAAGCCTCCGATCATTGTTTCGCCATATGATGCTGAACTTTTTGGGCATTGGTGGTATGAGGGGCCGATGTGGTTAGATTTTCTTTTTCGTAAAATTGCTTGCGATCAGGATGAAATTCGTTTGATTACTCCTTCGGAGTATTTGACAGAAAACCCAAGAAATCAGCTAATTTCTCCATCAATGTCTAGTTGGGGATATAAAGGTTATTCTGAGATGTGGCTTCAGGGATCTAATGATTGGATTTATCGCCATCTGCATATAGCCTCAGGACGTATGAGCGAATTGGTAAAAACTTTTCCCAATGCCCAAGGGTTGCATAAGCGGGCGTTAAATCAGGCTTTGCGTGAGTTGCTTTTAGCACAGAGTTCAGATTGGGGTTTTATTTTAGGCACTGGTACGCACACAAGTTATGCAATACGCCGCACCAAAGACCATATTTTACGTTTTAACCGTCTATATGAAGAGATAAAACAAAATAGCCTTGATGAAAACTGGTTGACTGACATCGAATATAAAGATAATATTTTTGAGCAAATAGATTATCGAGTGCACCAGTAGAATGTTAGCGAAAAATAATATCCCCAAACATATCGCTTTTATAATGGATGGTAATGGACGCTGGGCCAAGGAGCGTGGCTTAGCGCGCACTGCCGGGCATCGCCAAGGTATTAAACGCGTTAAGGAGATTATCCGGGGCGCAGGAGAGCTAGGGGTAGAGGTAGTTACTTTTTTTACCTTTTCTACTGAGAACTGGGAGAGGCCAAAAAAGGAAATAGATACGCTTATGCGTTATCTCGATAAATTCTTAGATGGCCAAATTAAAGAACTAGAGCGTAACAATATGCGTTTTCAAGTCATTGGCCAAGATGATCCGCTGCCTGGATTTATTCAGAATAAAATTAAAAAAGCTGAAAATCGGACAAAAGATAATACAGGCTTAGTGGTTGTTTTGGCTTTAAACTATGGCAGCCGACAGGAGATTGTGGATGCTGCTAAGGGATTTGCAACGAGCGTGCTTAAAGATAACGCGTTACTAGAGCAGGTTACTTGCGAAATATTTTCCCGTTATTTTTATACTGCTGATTTGCCTGATCCGGATTTATTAATTCGCACTAGTGGGGAGATGCGTATTAGTAATTTTATGCTTTGGCAGCTTTCATATGCGGAGTTGTATTTCTCTAACAAATATTGGCCGGATTTTACGATTGATGAACTAAAAAAAGCTATAGGTGATTTTAAAAAAAGAGAAAGAAGATTCGGAGGAATCGATGTTAGCAAAGAGGATAATTAGTTCAGTTGCTTTAATAGCGATTATCTGCGCGGTTATTTTTTCTAAGTTTCTTTGTGGCTTAGTGATAATCTTGTTTATCATTGGCGGTCTTTATGAATATTTTGTAATGCTAGAGAAAAAAGGAATAAAGATCTATAAATATTTTGGAATTGGTATGGGTGCGATTATTCCGCTTTCTATAATGTTTAGATTCGAGCCTACTAAAAACTGGGAGCTTTTATTTATTGTTTTAGCTTTGCTATTCATTTTTCTCATGCAGTTTAAGCGTAGAAATAGCTCTGGCGTAATTGTAGATATTGCTACTACGCTTTTCGGCATACTTTATGTTTCCTGGTTTTTTAGTTTCTTAATTAAAATTAGGTATTTAGAATCGGGTTTAGCATATTTAGCGGCGTTGTTAATAATCACGAAACTAGGCGATATTGGTGCTTACTTAGTGGGAAGCAACTTTGGCAAGCATCTTTTAATACCGAGGATTAGCCCTAATAAAACCATTGAGGGCTCTTTAGGAGGTTTAGCTTTTAGTATAGTAAGCGCGTTAGCTTGCAGTATTTTCTTAGATTTTAATTATCTGCAGCTTACTTTATTAGGCTTAGGATTAGGCATTTTGGGCCAACTCGGAGATCTTTCTGAATCGCTCTTAAAGCGTGATTGTCAGGTCAAGGATTCAGGTAATTTATTCCCGGGGATGGGTGGGGTGCTTGATGAAATTGACAGTTTGTTATTTGCTGGGCCGGTTTTTTATTTTTATCTTAGCATAATTATAAAATGAACCCCGCACCTTGTTTATATTCAATTACTAAAAGGCGTAGGGTTTTAAAACTAATTAATATAATAAAAGGTGCGGGGTGAAAAATATCGCTGTTTTAGGTTCAACAGGTTCAATCGGAACCAGCACGCTTGATGTAGTGCGTAAATTTCCAAGTAATTTTCGGGTAGTCGCATTAAGCGTTAACTCTGATATTGATAGTTTGTATAAACAGATAAAAGAGTTTAAGCCTCAAAACGTCTGTGTTAGGGACGAAAGTAAAGCTAGATTGCTTGCAAAAAAACTATCAACTTCAACTAAAGTTTATTGTGGAGACATTGGTTTAGAAGAGTTAGTAAAAGATAAGTGTATAGATCAAGTGATGTTCGCGATTAGCGGGGCAGCTGCATTGGGGCCGTTAATTAGCGCGATTAAAAGCGGCAAAGATATTGCTTTAGCGAATAAAGAAGCTTTAGTTATGGCTGGGCAAATTATTATGCGCTTGGCCGCTAAGAATAAAGTAAATATTTTACCGGTTGATAGCGAGCAGTCAGCAATTTGGCAGGCTTTATTAGGCCAAGATCACGGGAGTATCCGCTCGATTTATCTGACTGCTTCTGGTGGCCCGCTTAGGAGTGTTTCTAAAAAAAAGTTAAATTCTGTTACTATAGATAATGTGTTGCGGCATCCACGATGGAAGATGGGGAAAAAGATCTCGGTAGATTCAGCGACTTTGATGAATAAGGGGCTAGAGCTTTTAGAGGCAATGTTTTTGTTTAATGTAGGGAGAGAAAAGATTAAGGTACTTATTCATCCAGAAGCCTTAATTCATTCTATGGTTGAATTTGTTGACGCGGTGGTGATAGCGCAACTGGCTGCAACTGATATGCGTATACCAATTCAATATGCTTTGGCTTATCCTAAAAGATTAGCCAATCAGCTTCCAAGGATAAATTTTTATTCTCTTAAAGAGATGCATTTTGCCAAACCAGATTTTAACAAATTCCCTTGTTTGGGGCTGGCTTACGAAGCAGCCAGGCAATTGGGTTCTGCGCCAGTTGTCTTAAATGCTGCTAATGAGGTCTGTGTAGAGAGTTTTCTGAAGGGGAGAATAAAATTTATGAGTATACCCAAAGTGATTGAGAAAATAATGTGTAAACATCGTAATTTAGTCAATCCTTCCCTTAAAGGTATCATGCAGGCAGACGCTTGGGCGAGAGTTGAGGCTTATAATGTCGTTGGGAGAGGGAAAAGTTAGATGATTGCAACTTTGGTTTTTGTATTAATTCTAAGTTTACTTATTATTGTCCATGAATTTGGGCATTTTATAGCTGCACGTTGCGCAGGGGTGCGCGTGGAAAAATTTTCTTTAGGTTTTGGCCCGCAGTTGTTTAAAAAGATTATCGGGGATACAGAATATTCTTTAAGCCTTATTCCTTTAGGCGGCTATGTAAAAATGGCCGGAGATAGTTTTTCAGAATGCGTAGGCAAGCCTGATGAGTATTTTTCAAAATCACCGGGTAAAAGGTTCCAGATTATTTTCTGTGGGCCGCTTTTAAATTATATTTTAGGATTTTTATTCTTCTGGGTTATTTTGTTTATAGGTTATCCTACATTAACTACTAAGGTTGGCGGTTTAATTGACGGTTATGGTGCGAAAGCTGCAGGTATGCAGGTAGCGGATAAAATTATAGCTATAAATGGCCAAAAGGTTGATTCTTGGGATGATTTACAGAATCAGATTCAGAAGAATAAAAATAAGAGTTCGGTTGAGCTCTTGTTAATACGTAATGACCAAAAGTTGGAATTTAATGTAGCGCTTAAGAGTAAGGTTCTTGATAATCAGCTAGGGGAAAAGAAAACTTTAGGAATAATTGGGATTACTCCTTTTGATGAGGTTATAGAGGTAAGGCATGGATTTATTGAATCCGCATATTTTGGATTAAAGAAAACAATCGATTTAACAATTATGACTTATAAAGGAATATGGCGATTAGCAAGCGGAAAAATGTCTATGCGTGATTCCATGACTGGGCCATTAGGTATATTTTTCATTACATCTAAAGCCGCAAAGCTAGGATTAATTGCGGTTATGCATCTAATTGCAGTTCTAAGTGTAAGCCTGGCAGTATTTAATCTGCTTCCTCTGCCAATTTTAGACGGGGGGCATATATTCTTTTTAGGATTAGAGAAATTTAGAAAAAAAACATTAGGTATAAAGGCAGAGCAAATAGTTAATAATATAGGAGTAAGCTTGATGATTATGCTTGCTTTGTTTGTTACTTATAATGATATCTTAAGGCTTTATGGAGATAAAATCAGTAAATTGGCAGGAAAGTAATATGGAAATTAAGCGCAGAAAAAGCAAGGTTATCAAAATTGGTAAGGTATTTATTGGCGGCCTAAATGCAATAGCCATTCAATCGATGACCAAGACTAAGACTGCTGATATTGAAAAGACAGTTAAGCAGATTAACGCGTTAGAAGACGCGGGGTGTTCAATAGTGCGTTTGGCGGTTAAGGATTTAACTGATGCAGCGGCTTTAAGTAAGATTAAGGCTAGGACGAATTTACCGTTAGTAGCGGATATCCATTTTGATTGGCGGTTAGCTATTGCTGCAGTTCGAAATGGTGCGGATAAGATAAGGCTTAATCCAGGAAATATTGATAAAGGTATACAGATAAAAGAGGTGGTCGCTATTCTAAAAGATAAAGGCGTACCACTGCGTATTGGGCTTAATTCTGGTTCAGTCAAAGAGTATGGCGGGCAACGTACTAGTATGCCGGAGAGGTTAGTGCGCTCTTGCCTGGGTTATATAAGAAAAATAGAAAAACTTAAATTTGATAATATAGTAATTTCGCTTAAAGCTTCAAATGTTTTGGATACTTTAGCAGCTTATCGTAAAATAGCCTTAGTTTGTAATTATCCTCTGCACCTTGGCGTTACTGCTGCCGGCTCTCCATATAAGGGAATAATAAAATCTAGCATTGCTTTAGGGGCTTTGCTATCAGAGGGTGTTGGTGATACAATAAGAGTGTCGCTTACGGATAATCCGTTAGAAGAGGTCAGGGCAGCAAGAAGTATTTTAGAATCTTTAGGTTTACGTAGCGGGGGAGTTCAGGTGATTAGTTGCCCTACTTGCGGCCGCTGTGAACTGGATTTGATCAGTATTGTTAAGGATCTGGAAAGTAAATTAGAGGCTCAAGAATATAAACAATCAGCTCATCCTTTAAAGGTAGCGGTAATGGGTTGTGTGGTTAATGGCCCCGGAGAGGCGAAAGAGGCGGATATCGGGGTAGCCTTCGGTAAGAAAGAAGGGCTTTTATTCAAGAAGGGTAAGCCGGTAAAGAAGGTGGCAGCAGCAGATTGCGTCCGGGTTTTATTAGAAGAAATTAATTTAAGGAGATAATATATGGCTCAACTGACGCTAAAGGGTAGGGTGCGCGAAGCTTTTATTGTTAAATACAGTAGCATTTTATTTAAAGGTGCTGCCAATAAAACTGAAGTTAGCTCGGTAGTGAGGAACATTTTGGAAGGAATTTTAAGCCAGCCGCGTAATCCCATTAAGGAATTGGAGAGGGAGAAAATTATTAATGAATTGGTTGATGAATTTTCCGGTTTTGGCCCTATTGAGAAATTGATGATGGATCCTGATATTACGGAAATCATGATTAATGGCACGCATAACGTATACGTAGAGAAGTACGGGAAGAAATTGAGGACTGATATTAAATTTGACAGTGATCAGCAGCTGATGTATGTTATCCAAAAGATTTTGTTGCCTACCAGAAGAAGGGTTGATGAATCAGTTCCTTATACGGATATCTGCCTGCCGGATGGTTCGCGAGTTAATATTATTATCCCGCCTCTGGCTTTGAATGGCCCAACCATAACTATTCGCAAATTCCTTAAAAAAATTATAAATGCTGAAGATCTTATTAATTTAGGGACACTCGACAGAAGAATGGCGGATTTTTTAATTGCTTGTATTAAGGGTAAGGCTAATATTATATTCGCCGGCGCTACAGGTAGCGGAAAAACTACTACTGTAGGGGTGCTCTCAAGTTATATTGGAAATGACGAACGTACCATTACTATTGAGGATACGGCAGAGTTGCATCTGGCGCAGGACCACGTAGTTAGATTAGAGACTAAGATTTCGAATATTGAAGGAAAAGGCGAGGTTACCATTAGAGATCTTTTTCTTAACACTTTGCGTATGCGGCCTCAGAGGATTATCTTAGGTGAAATTAGAAGCGCCGAGGCTTTGGATATGCTTCAGGCGATGTGCTCAGGCCACAATGGAGCGCTTTCTGTTATTCATGCGGATACCCCTGAAGATGTGATGTATCGGTTAGAAACAATGATTCTAATGTCTGGAGTTCCCCTAACTTTAGAGGCGATACACCGGCAGATTGTTTCATCTTTACATTTAGTTGTTCAGCAGGATCAGCTTGTTGATGGAACGCGTAAAATTACCCGGATTACCCAGATTAACGGCCTAAAAGACGGATGGGTGAATCTTGAGGATATTTTTTATTATGATATTGAACATGTGGATCAAGATGGCAAGGTGTCTGGCCATTTTAAAGCTACGGGGGTGGTGCCGGTATTTTATCCGATTTTTGGCAAAAGAGGAGTAGCTTTACCTAAAGAAGTTTTTAATAAGGATTAGTAGTTCGATTTTTGCGCATCATCAATCTTAAGTCCTAATTGAGGGTTTGGTATGTTTTGGAGTAAGGTATTTATTCCCACATTAAAAGAAACGCCCAAGGAAGCAGAATCTTTGAGCCATCAATTGTTGTTGCGTGCCGGGTTTGTGCGCATGCTCATGGCAGGGGTCTATACTTATCTGCCTCTGGGGTTAAGGGTTTTAGAAAAAATTCAGGGAATAATCCGCCAGGAAATGAATGCAAGTGGCGCTAGCCAGCTGCTCCTGCCGGCCCTACATCCTTTAGAGCTTTGGCAGAAAACCGGCCGCGATAAGGATATTGGCGAGGTAATGTTTAAATTTGTCGACCGCCGCGGAAGAGATGTTGTTTTAGGCCCGACGCATGAAGAGATAATTACAGATTTAGTTAGGACTCAGATTTCCAGCTATAGACAGTTACCTTTAGTGTTATATCAGATACAAACTAAATTTCGTGATGAAATAAGGCCGCGTTTTGGCTTAATCCGTGCATGTGAATTTATCATGAAAGACGCCTATAGTTTTGATCAGGACAAGGAAGGATTAGATAAGAATTATCAGTTAATGTATGAAGCTTATAAAAGAATATTTAAACGCTGTGGCTTAACTGTTTTAATAATGGAAGCAGATTCCGGGATTATGGGAGGTAAGGAATCCCATGAATTCATGGCGCCCGCTGCCCAGGGAGAAGATCTGGTTTTGCTATGTAAGAAATGTTCTCAAGCTAAAGCCTTTGATGCGGATAGCTTGTTATGTTCTAAATGTAATTTCCAGATGGATAAGATTAATACCATCGAGGTCGGCCATATATTTAAATTAGGGATAAAATATAGCCAGGCTTTGGGCGCAAATTTCTCGAATGCTTCAGGAGAGCTTAAACCAATAATCATGGGTTGTTATGGGATTGGAGTATCGCGTTTGGTTTCGGCAATTATTGAGCAGAATAATGATGCCCAAGGAATTATCTGGCCCAAAGAGGTTGCCCCTTATCAGATTTTAGTTTTGCCTCTTGATGTGACTAATAGCCAAATTATGCAGGAGGCAATTGCATTGCATGATCAGTTGGCTAGTTTAGGATTCCAGGTGCTTTTGGATGATCGCGATGAGCGCGCGGGTGTAAAGTTTAAGGACGCGGATCTTTTAGGCATTCCTATACAGGTAGTTATCGGCCGTAATTCGCTTGTTGAGCAAACCCTTGAGATAAAGGTGCGCTTAACTCAAGAGAAAATAATTAAACCTCGGCAGGAGGCAATTGAACAGATCGGAAGGTTTATTACTATTTAGAAAAGTAGTTATGGACAAGGAAAGCGTAAGGCAAGAATTAGAATTATTGTTCCAAGAGAGATTTGTTGCTCAAGGTTTTGAATTGGTGGATGTAATTTATCGCAAGGAGGGCGCACATCTTTTTTTACGTATTTTAGCGGATCGAGTCGGCGGCGGGATAAATTTAGATGAATGCGCGCAGCTCAGCCGTGATATAAGCCAGGCGTTGGATGAATTAGATATTATTCCCTCGCGCTATATGTTAGAGGTTTCTTCTCCTGGGCTTAATCGTTGTTTAGCAACGCAAAAAGATTTTATGCGGTCTTTAAATAAAAAAGCCGTTTTCTATTTGAGTGAACTGATAAATGGTAAATGCCAGTGGCATGGCGAAATTAGCAAGGTTGATGGGGAAAGCGTATTTATAGATAGCGGTGGAAGTATATTAGAAATACCATTAACAAAAATAAATAAAGCGACATTGACAATATAACCCAAAATTTGCATTAGAAATGAAATATCGTCGAGATGGACAGCATAAAAAGATGTCGTGCAAATTTTGCCGAAGGCCGCCTTTGGCGGGGTTAAAAATAACTGGAGAGTAAAAAAATGAGTCAGGAGCTATTAGCGATTATTGAGCAGATTGAACGTGAAAAAGGGATTAAGAAAGAGATTATGCTTGAGGCGGTAGAAAGCGCCTTGCTTAGCGCTGCTAAAAGGGTGATTGATTTAAAGCCGGATGAAGAGTTTAAAGTTGAGATTGATCGGGCTACGGGTGAGATTCGTGCGTATCGTAATAATGAATTAGTAACGAATATTGATTTTGGCCGTATTGCTGCTTCGACAGCCCGGCAGGTAATTATTCAGAAAATGCGTGAAGCAGAAAAGGATGTGGTTTTTAATGAATTTCAAAATCGCGTAGGTGAGATTGTTAGTGGCACAGTTTACCGTTTTGAAAAAGGTAATATTATTGTTGATCTTTTGGGTAAAGCCGAAGGCGTTTTAATTAAGCGCGAGCAATCTCCTAATGAGGAATTTAAACAGGGCCAGCGTATCCGCGCATATGTTGTAGAAGTTAAGAAGGATGCCAAGGGCCCGCAAATTATTTTGTCACGCGCGCATCCTAATTTAGTTAAAGAGTTGTTTGAGCTAGAGGTTCCTGAGATTTACGAAGGGATTGTTGAAATCAGGGCTATATCGCGTCAGGCAGGAGAGCGTACTAAAATTTCAGTTTGCTCAAAAAATGATAAGGTGGATTCTGTAGGTGCTTGCGTGGGCATGCGAGGAAATCGCGTAAGAAATATTGTTAACGAATTACAGGGCGAAAAAATTGATATTGTGCGTTTTAACGATGATGTGCGTGAATATATCAAGGCTGCTCTTTCTCCGGCCAAGATTTCTGAAATAAAGTTAGATAAGGAGAAGAATAAGGCTGCTGTCGTGGTTGATGATGATCAGTTGTCACTATCTATTGGGAAGCACGGACAGAATGTGCGCTTGGCTTCTAGATTAGTTGGTTGGGAGTTGGATATTCGTACTAAGAGTATGATTGCTGCTGAAGCACTTGGTGGTAAGCCCAAGGAGCAAATTACTCCTGAGGCGCAAGCTGTACCTGAGATTCAAGAGAAACCAAAGAAGGCTAAAAAAGCAGCTGTTAAAGCTGTAGCTAAGAAGAAAGAGCCTTCTTTAGGAGAATTATTAGGGATTAGTGAAAAGATTGCTGAAAGTTTAAAAGTTGCGGGTATTAAAAGTATAGAAGATATACTCAAAGCTAAAATTGAGGGATTGGTAAAGATAAAGGGTATTGGAGAAGCCAAAGCTGGTAAAATTATAGCAGAAGCAAAGAAGCTAAACTAATTTTTCTTAATATAAAAGGATGAGATTATGCTTAAAGCAAAAAAAGGAAAAGTAATTGTAAAGAAAGTTGTTAAGCCTAAGATTACTACGCAGAGGCGTGTACTGGCGCATCCGATAGAGCCAGGTACTACGCAGAGGCGTGTACTGGCGCATCCGATAGAGCCAGGTACTACGCAGAAGCGTGTACTGGCTCATCAGGTAGAGCCAGGTAAGATTGGTATAAAAGCTAAAAAAGTTGTGTCTAAGCTTCATTTAGCAAAACCAAAAGCTGTAGTTAAGCCGCTTAAACACAAAGCTGTAATAAAGAAGGCAAAAGAAGAGATTAAGCCGCAAGCAAAACCTGTAGTAATGCATGAGCATAAAGCTGAGGTTAAAATTGAAGTTAAACATGTAATTCAGCCAGAACCAAAAATTGAAGTTAAACCTGAACACAGGCCTGAGATTAAAATTGCGGTTCTTAAGCCTACCGTGGTTCTTCAGCCAGTGGCTGAAGCTGTAGTTGTTCCAGGTAAAGAAATCGAACTTGAATTGCCAGTGACGGTTAAGGAGTTGGCTGTAAAATTACAGGAGAAATCATCTGTAATTATTAAACATCTTATGAGCATGGGGGTAATGGCAGGAATTAATCAGGCCTTGGATGAGATAGTTGCAAATAAAGTATGCCTAAAGTATGGTTGTGTGATTAAAAAAGCACCCGATGCCGAAGAAATAGCTTTGCAGTTACATAGAGAAAAAGATAAAGCAAGCCAACTCAAATCGCGCCCTGCGGTAGTTACTTTTATGGGCCATGTTGATCATGGTAAAACTTCCCTGCTTGATGCCATACGTAAAACTAAAGTTGCTGAAGGTGAACATGGAGGAATTACTCAGCATATCGGGGCTTATCGCGTCAGACTTCCCGGGGGAGACATCACTTTTCTGGATACTCCGGGCCATGAAGCTTTTACTGCTATGCGCGCTAGGGGGGCAAGTATTACGGATATTGTAGTTTTAGTGGTTGCTGCTGATGATGGTATTATGCCTCAGACCCAAGAGGCTATTGATCATGCGCGTGCTGCCGGAGTTTCTATTATTGTTGCTATAAATAAAATAGATAAGTCAGGAGCTAATCTCGATATGGTTAAGAAACAATTATCTGAGGCAGGCCTAGTTGCTGAAGATTGGGGAGGCAAAACTATTACTGTTGCAGTATCTGCTAAGACGGGCGAGGGAATCGATAATTTACTAGAGATGATTTTGTTACAGGCTGAGGTTATGGAGTTAAAGGCAAATCCTAATCGCCTTGCTTATGGAGTGGTTGTGGAGTCTAAGATGGCTAAAGGCAGGGGCCCAGTAGCTACGCTTCTTGTGCAGAATGGCACTTTACATCTTAATCAAAATATAATTGTAGGTAATTTTTACGGAAAGATTCGGGCTATGCTTAATGACCATGGCCAGGCAGTAACTTTTGTTACTCCGTCAACTCCCGTAGAAATTCTGGGAATAAGTGGAATTCCTGCTGCCGGGGAGAAGTTTTTTGCGATTGAAGATGAGAAGCAAGCAAAAAGTTTAGCTCAGGCGCGTTTGGAGAAAGACAGGCAGCAGCAGATAAAAACTGTGAAAAGAGTAAATCTAGAGGGGTTGTATGCTCAGATTGCCGAAGGAAAGATTAAGGATATCAAATTAATTATTAAGGCAGATGTCCAGGGCTCACTTGAAGCAATAAAAGATACTTTGAATAAGTTAAATGTTTCTGAAATAAAAATTGATATCATTCATCTAGGGGTAGGCAATATTAACTCTTCAGATGCAATTTTAGCGGTAGCTTCGGATGCATTGATCTTAGGGTTTAATGTTATTGTCGATAATCTAGCAAAAGAGATTATCTCTAAAGAAGGTATTGATGTAAGGACATATAGCATTATTTATGAGTTAGCTAATGATATTAGGGCTGCGGTTGAGGGTATGCTTGATCCAAAGTTAAAGAGAGTATTTTCAGGTAGGGCTGAAGTTAGAAAGATGTTTAAGTTATCAAGGTCAGGGATAATCGCGGGTTGTTTTGTAACTAAAGGCAAGATCACTCGTAATAGTATGGTTACATTGATAAGAAATGGGCAGGTGGCTTTTGAAGGCAAGCTTTCCAGCCTTAAGCGCTTTAAGGATGATGTGCGTGATGTGGCTGAAGGGTTTGAGTGCGGTATCGCTATTGGTGGGTTTGATCAATTAGCTGAAGGTGATATTATCGAGGCTTACGAGATAGAGAAGACCGCGAGAAAATTATGAAAAAGATAATATTAAGCGGGATGCGGCCTACGGGTAAATTACATCTGGGCCATTTGGTGGGAGCACTAAGCAATTGGGTAAAGTTTCAAGATGATTACGATTGTTTATTCATGGTTGCGGATTGGCACGCGTTGATGACAGAGTATGAGCATCCGGATAATCTTAAAGCAAACATGTTTGATAATGTTGTTGATTGGTTGTCTTGTGGAATTGACCCTGATAAAGCCACTATTTTTGTTCAATCGCAAGTGCCTGAGCATCTTGAGCTTTATTTTATTCTTTCGCTGATTACGCCTTTAGGATTGTTAGAGCGTTGCCCTACTTATAAAGAGCAGTTGCGCCAGGTGGCTAATCGTGATTTAAGTACTTATGGTTTTTTAGGTTATCCGGTGTTACAAGCAGCGGATATTTTGCTTTATAAAGCTAATGCCGTTCCGGTAGGAGAGGATCAACTGCCGCATTTGGAATTAACTCGCCAGATAGTGCGTAAATTTAACCATCTTTATAAAACAACTTGTTTTCCTGAACCTAAGGCAATGCTAGCCGAAACTACTCGTCTTATGGGCCTTGATGGCCGTAAAATGAGTAAGAGTTATGATAATTATATCGCGTTATCTGAAACACCGGATGTTATCCGAAAAAAAGTGCAGAGTATGATTACTGATCCACAGAGGATCAGGCTTACTGATTGCGGGCATCCAGATAAGTGCAATGTTTTTAGTTACTATGTTACATTTTTTCCTTTGATGAAAAAAGAAGTGCTGGAGCGGTGTGCTAAGGCTAAGATTGGATGTACTGAATGCAAGAAAGAGCTAGCTTCTAAATTAATTGATCTATTAGCTCCCATTCAAGAAAAAAGGCATGTTTTATTAAAAGATAAGCAACGTATTCAAGAGATATTATCTTTTGGCGCGCGCCGGGCGAGGGTAAAAGCAGGCGCCACTATGCAGGAAGTAAAGGAGTTACTTAAAATTTAAATATGGATTACAAAATAAAATTAGAGATGTTCGAAGGCCCGTTGGACCTGTTGCTTTATTTAGTGAAAAAAGATCACCTTAATATTTATGATATTCCAATTGCTAAAGTTACCAGTCAGTATCTCGATTATATCAATCTTATGCAGCTTTTGGATTTAAATATTGCTGGCGAGTTTTTAGTGATGGCAGCAACTCTTATGCAGATTAAATCTAAGATGCTGCTTCCGGCTTCTGAATTAACTTTAGAGGAAGAGGAAACAGATCCGCGTGCTGAATTAGTGAAAAGATTACTAGAGTATGAAAAGTTTAAACAGATCGCTGAGAATTTAAGAGAAAGAGAGATTAGCCAGCAGGATGTTTTTAAGCGCCCAAGAACAGATAGCCTTAAGGAATTTAAGCAGCAAGGTTCGAAAGATGACACGTATTTTGAAGCCAGTATATTCGATTTAATTAATGCTTTTTCCCAAGCATTAAAAGATGTTCCGAGGGAAGTTTTTTATGAAGTAATCAAGGACCAGTTTACCGTAGAGCAGAAAGTACATGATATTTTACACCTACTTTTGGTTGAGACCGAAGTTAAGCTTTCGAGTTTATTTAGCCAGACTAAAAGTAAATTAGAGATCATTGTAGTTTTCTTGGCGATTTTAGAACTAGCTAAAATGAAGGAGATTAAAGCGTGCCAAAATGCGGCATTTGAGGATATAACCATATTAAGAAACAAGGAAAATATCATACCTTATGAGCGACGAGACCAGAGAGGCCTTGCTTAAGGCTAATCCAATAGTTAATTCGACAGTTGAGTCTGAAGAAGATATAGTTTTAAATATATCGCTTCGGCCTAAGAAATTTAGCGAGTTTGTCGGCCATAAAGATATCGTAGACAATTTAAAGATTGCTATTACTGCTGCGCGCCAAAGAAAAGAGCCATTAGAGCATGTTCTTTTAAGCGGGCCCCCAGGATTAGGCAAGACTTCTTTATCGCATATCATCTCGCATGAGATGGGAGCTAAGATTACTGCAACCAGTGGCCCAGCTATTGAGCGCGCTGGAGATTTAATCGGAATACTGACCAATTTAGAAAAGGGTGATATTCTTTTTATTGATGAAATTCACCGTATGTCTAAAGTAGTAGAAGAGTTTTTATATCCTGCCATGGAAAGTTTTCAGATAGATTTTGTGATTGATAAAGGCCCGTATGCTAAAACCATTAAGTTTAATCTTAAGCCTTTTACTTTAATTGGGGCAACTACACGCACCGGTTTATTAGCTGCCCCTCTGCGTGGAAGATTTGGGATATTTTATAGCTTGGATTTTTACAAAATAGAGGATTTGGCTAAGATCATTAGGAATTCCGCGCTTCTATTATCAGTTGAAATCGATGAAGAGGCGTCTTTGGAAATTGCTAGGCGGGCTCGCGGGACACCGCGCATTGCTAACCGGCTCTTGCGTCGGGTTCGTGACTACGCCCAGGTTTTGAAAATTAATAAGGTAGGTCAGGCAGCTAGTGCTAAGATTCTCAATGACCTGGGTATTGACCAGGCAGGGTTTGATGATTTGGACCGCAAGGTGTTGAAATTGATTCTTGAGTCATTTGGGGGTGGCCCGGTGGGAATTGAATCTTTAGCAGCTAGTCTTAATGAAGAAGTGGATACTATTGCTGATACAGTTGAGCCGTATCTTTTAAAAGCCGGGTATTTAAAACGTACTTCTAGGGGCAGGCTGGCTACTAAAAAAGCGTTTGAGCATTTTAAAAGTTTTGCGTGATGAGAATTTTACTGCATACTTGTTGCGCGCCTTGTTTAATCTATCCATTAGAAAGGCTAAAGATTAAAGGGTTTGAGGTTAAGGCATTCTATTATAATCCTAACATTCATCCATTTAGTGAATATAATAAGCGCAAGGAATCACTTGAGGTTTTATGTAGAGAGTTGCAGCTTGAAATTCAGTTTTCAGAGTATCAACCCGCTGAATTTTTTCAAGCAATAAATACTAAAGAAGATTTGCTTTCGCGATGCGCAATCTGCTGGTCTTTGCGTTTGCAGAAAACAGCTTTGGCGGCGCGCGAAAATGGTTTCCAGGGCTTTAGCTCAACTTTACTAGTTAGCCCATATCAGAATCAAGAGCTTTTAAAGCAATTAGGCGCACAAGCAGCTCATGAGGCTAAGACAGAATTTTATTACGAGGATTTTCGCCCTGGGTTTAAGAAGGCTCATATTGAAGCTAAAAGCAAAGGGATTTATTGCCAGAAATATTGTGGATGTATTTATTCAGAGATAGAGCGATATAAGAAAATAAGCAAATGAAAAACAAAATCTTAATCTTATTTTTTGTTTGTTTTATATTGTGTTTAGCCTTTACAGAAGGCGTTGCCCAGGATGTTAATCAGAGTGCGCCTCAAAGTGCAGTTCAAAGTGCAGTTCAAAGCGCGTGTCGGGGAGTATGGGTATCAGTGTTTTCTGCCAAGTCAATACTTTATACAAAAGAAGGAGTGGATAATTTGATTAATCAATGCAAAAAAGCAAAGATTAATGAAATTTACTTGCAGGTTTTTCAATCGGGAAACGCATATTATGACTCCAAGGTGTGCGATAAATTTAAATATAATGAGATGGTTAAGGCAGCAGGGATGGACACGCTGGATCTGTTGCTTAGGCAGGCTCATGAAAACAATATAAAAGTTTTTGCCTGGGTAAATGTCTTAAGTTTAGGGAAAAATAATAAAGCGGATATTATAAATAAATTTGGTAATTCTATTCTTACCCGTGATCAATATTTAAGGGTATCCCAAAGCAAAACTAACATGGACCTGGATAAGTATTATTTGAGAGAAGACCAAATATTCCTTGAGCCGGGAGATCCAAGGGTAGAAGAGTATATTTTAACCATTATTAATGAGATTATTAATCGTTATCCATTAATAAGTGGGATACATCTGGATTATATACGTTATCCATCTCCTGTACCATTTGTGCCTGGATCAAGATTTAAGAAATTTGGTTTAATTTATGGCTATGGGGTAAAGAACTTGGAGCGGTTTAAAGATAAAACAGAGCTTAACCCCCTGGATACATTAAATAATGAAGATGAATATCTGGCCTGGGACAATTGGAAGCGTCAACAGGTAACGGATTTAGTGCGTAAGATTTCAAATTTAGTAAAAGTCAAGTCAGCGGATCTATCGGTTTCTTGCGCAGTTATCTCACTTACCGAGCGTGCGTATGCCAATGCCTTTCAGGATTGGTCATTTTGGCTTGAAGATGGTATTATTGATTATGCTGTATTAATGGCTTACACTAAGGATAACCAGTTTGCTAAAGAAATAGTAAAATCTGCGTTAGGCCACCGCGGCAAAGGCAAAATCTATATTGGTATAGGGTTATTCCTGATGAAAAATAATCTAGATTTATTTTATAACCAATATAAGATGGTTACTGGTTTATCCCCCGATGGAATTGTATTTTTTTCTATTGACGATTTATCTAATGAAATAATCGGTTATCTGAATTAAATTAGGGACAGCGACTATTTTTTCTTAATTAGTAGGGGAGGTTTAAACCTCCCCTACGATGTTAATAAATAGTCCTTATTTATGTCAAAATGCTTAAACTTTCTGATTTTGATTATCCGCTTCCTAAAGAGTTGATTGCCCAATATCCGTTGGAAGATAGGCAAGAAGCCCGGCTTTTAATTGTGGATCGCAAAAGCTGCCAAATCAGCCATGGAATATTTAAGGATATCTGTAGTTTCTTTAAGAAAAACGATTTACTGGTGCTTAATGATACAAAAGTCTTAAACTGCCGGTTAATTGGTTATAAGAACACTGGTGGGAAGGTAGAGATTTTATTAACCCGGCGTCTTAATGGAACAACATTTTCTACTCTCTTGCAACCTAGCCGTACAAAGACAGGAGAGAAGATTATTTTTGCGGATGGAAAAATCAGCGGTGTGCTTAGCGCCCGCGGACAAATTAGCTTTAAGCAATCTGATGCGGATGTAATTTATGACTATGGGATCGTGCCTTTGCCACCATACATAAAACGCGATCCTGAAGAGATAGATAAGATTTATTACCAGACGGTTTATGCGAAAAATGATGGGGCACTGGCCTCTCCCACTGCAGGGCTGCATTTTACTGCTGGATCACTTGAAGAGATTAAAAAGTCGGGGGTTAATTTAGCTTATCTAACTTTACATGTAGGATTGGGCACGTTTCGTCCGGTTAAATGTACGGATATAACTGAGCATAAGATGGAGCCTGAATATTTCCTGGTTCCTGATACAACAAGGGCGGCAGTTACTAAAGCAAAAAATGATTTGGCCCGCATTATTGCTGTGGGTACAACTAGCTTGCGCGCGTTAGAAACTTATGGCTCTGGGAGAAATGAAGGCAATACAGATTTATTTATTTATCCAGGTTATGAATTTAAAGTAGTGGATTGCCTCTTGACCAATTTTCATCTGCCGTGCACCACTCTTTTTATGTTGGTGTGTGCTTTTGGTGGAGAAAAGCTAGTAAAGCAGGCGTATCAAGAGGCAGTTGAGAAGAAATACAGATTTTATAGTTATGGCGACGCGATGCTGGTTATTTAAAATGATCTTGGCAAGTTTAGCGCGAATGTCAATTTTAGCCAATGGAGCTTGAGCAATTTCGGGAATTCCGAGGCCTCGCCTTAGGCGGGGCAATCTCGGAACGGCGATGCTGTCTGAGCGCCGAGCGAGAGCGCGAGGCGCGAGTTCAGCAGCCGCCGAAATGCGAAAGATCATTGGCGTTAAAAAATTGACCTGAGCGAAAAATTTGCCAAGATCATTTTAATAGTTTATTGAATGAAAAGAGGGACGCGCTAAAAGGGGACACCTTTAATCAAGGGTGTCCCCTAAGAGGACGTCCCCAACTACAGAGTCATTTTATTAATATTATTAGCGGGTGACTGTCGAGACGAAGCCCTTGCCGCGCGCAACGAAAAGTGAGCACGGCGAGGTGGCTCGGCAGGCAGGACCCGCGTAAAGTAAATATGTTTACCTTAATTCATCAAGACAAAAATAGTAAGGCGCGGTTGGGTAAGCTGACAACTGCTCATGGCGCATTTGATACACCGGCTTTTATGCCTGTGGGTACGCATGCCACGA
>JAKLQX010000077.1 GCA_022013085.1 Candidatus Omnitrophota bacterium
AACTTTAGATCTTGTCATTTGTCATTAGACTTTTTATGCCCGTCCATACCCACTAAACGGTATTGTTGGTTTATCTTCTTTATCAAAATCTCTTCTTCTGCGATTATCCTTATCATCATGAGCAATCTTAGCCACATGAATTCTGATAATGATCTGCTCCTCAAGGCCTAAAACCTCTTGAATTTTAGACTTAGTGATATCCTGTAACCGCGAAGTAAGCTCTGGAATATTCCCCTCAGAGCGTAAAATAACACGCATATCTACAATAATGCCTTTCTTGTTCGCCACGACATTAGGCCTAAGCTCTTTAATTTCAGGAATTATCCCCGCTAGCCTACGAATTAAATCTTCTACCGCAGAAAGAGAAATAGTTACCTGGCCACTAGATGTAGAAAAAGCAATCGTCTTTTCCCTCTGGAACTTGCCTAAAATAATCTGAGCAAAAGAAAAACTAACTAAAATTAAAAGCAACCCAGTTAAACCGATAATTATCCGGGAGTTATGGCTACTTTGAGCATAAATAAGCAAATTATTTATATCCAAAGGCAATAATAAATTTAACGAAAATACAATTAAGGCTAAGCCAATTATAATGATTACCGCGGCATAAAATAAAATTCCAAAGACCGTTAAGAACTTCATTCTCTACCCCCTTTCAATACCTTGCACAGAAACGTTAATATCCCTTATAGAAAGATTACTCATTTTCTCTAAAGCCTGACGCACGCTCTCTTGAACTTTACTTGCGACATCTGGAATGCTATAACCATATTTAATAATTAAAGGGATCTCTACTTTTACTTCTTCATTCTTTGAAATATCCACTTTAATCGCAGAAAAAGATTTCTGGCCCAATAATTCCATTATCCCGCTTTTGATATCTTTTCCTACTTTTTTAACTCCTTCGATTTCAGTTGCAGCTATAGAAGATATCGAAGCGATTACATTTTTATGAATTCTAACTACCCCTAAATCATTTCTAGATTCATCACGATTCACCCCTCACCTTCTTTCTTATTTAATTTCTCAAATCCTATAGCTTTAATAATGGAATATTTAGAAGGTGCGGGGTTCATCTACTCTCCTTTACCTTCATTCATCAAAAGATCCTGTACGAAATGCGTAGATATATCACCCTTCTTAAATAACGCGTTATCCATTAACTTAAGATGAAAAGGTATTGTTGTCTTAATCGGCGCGATATAAAATTCGCTTAACGCCCGGCGCATAGTCTTAATTGCCTCCTGGCGGTTACTTCCATGCACAATAAGCTTAGCGATCAAAGAATCGTAATAAGGAGGAACTTCGTAGCCTGCGTAAATATGCGTATCCACACGCACATTTGGGCCACCAGGAAGAATTAATGTTTCAATCTTGCCTGGAGATGGCATAAAGTTATTATCCGGGTCTTCAGCATTAATCCGGCATTCAATCGCTGCGCCCTTAATTTGAATATCATCCTGCTGGATCTTTATCTTTTCACCAGAAGAGACGCGTAGTTGCTCTTTAATCAGGTCAATACCCGTAACCATTTCAGTAACCGGATGCTCCACCTGTATACGCGTATTCATCTCCATAAAATAAAAATTATTTGTCTTCTCATCAAGTAAAAATTCAATCGTGCCGCAGCTAACATAATCAATAGACTTCATGCCTCTTAAAACCAATTCGCCTAATTTCTTGCGCATTTTACTATCCACCACGCAAGAAGGCGCTTCTTCTAATAATTTCTGATGCCTTCTTTGAATACTACAGTCTCTCTCCCCCAATTGTAAAATATGCCCCAGGCGGTCTCCAATAATTTGCACTTCTATATGACGCGGCTTCTCAATATATTTTTCAATATAAACACTGGAATTACCAAAATTTGCCTCTGCTTCGCTCTGCGCAGTCAAGAGGCTAGAGACTAAAGTAAGATCATTGTGGCAGATACGCATTCCTTTACCTCCACCACCAGCAGCTGCCTTAATAATTATGGGATAACCAATTGCCTTAGCTGTCTTTAACGCCTCTTCTTTATTTTTGATAGTTGTACGGCTGCCAGGAACAATCGGCAAGCCAGCTTTTTGCATACTCATGCGCGCAGCCATTTTATCGCCCATAAGGCGGATATTCGCCGGAGTTGGGCCAATAAAAGTAATCTTGCATGATTCACAGATTTCGGCAAAATGCGCATTCTCAGCCAAAAATCCATAACCCGGATGTATGGCTTCTACGTCGGTAATTTCTGCTGCGCTAATAATCGCGGGAATATTTAAATAACTGTTAGCGCTTGATGCCTGGCCAATGCAGATTGCTTCATCAGCAAAACGCACATGCAAACTGTTGCGATCGGCCTGGGAATAAACAGCCACAGTGCGGATGCCTAGCTCATGACAAGCGCGGATTATTCTTAAGGCGATTTCGCCTCGGTTAGCAATGAGTATTTTGGAAAACATTTGTTTAAAGCGGCTCTATAAGAAATAAAGGCTGGCCAAATTCAACCGGCTCAGCGTTATCAACTAATATCTCAAGAATCTTCCCTCTAATCTCTGATTTTATCTCATTCATCAATTTCATTGCTTCAATTATACAAATTACCTGGCCTGGCTCAATGGTTTGGCCAACCTCTACATAAGCAGGGACTTCCGGATTAGGAGCACGATAAAATGTGCCTACCATAGGAGCTTTTATCTCTACTGTTTTGATCACATTCTTAGCAACAAGCTCAGCAGTATTAGCATTCGCTACAGCAGAAGCAACTCCCTGCCTTTCTATAACTATTGGGCCATTCATGCCCTCAAGCCCAGAGGCTGTTTTCTTAAGGCGAATACGCATATCTTCTTTCTCTACCTCAAGCTCAACCAAGCCGTTTTCATTCATCAGATTAATCATCTCTTTGATCTCTTTAATATTCATCGAGGGCTCCTCTTCTAATTGATTCTTTCCGCGTAAGTACCGCCAGTACGCGTATCTACCTTAATCTTGTCACCCACATTAATAAATAGCGGAACCTGTATCGTTGCCCCGGTATCAATTCTAGCTGGTTTATTGCCGCTCTTTGATGAATCACCTTTAAACCCTGGCTCAGTTTCCATAATGTTAAATTCAATAAAATTAGGCAACGCAATAGACAAAGTGTCCCCCCGGAAGAAGTAACCCTGAATCTCCAAGTTATCTTTTAATAACTTTGCCTTATCCCCTACGCTCTCAGCAGAAACAGCGATCTCTTCAAAATTTTCAGTATCCATAAAGTGGTAGACCCCGCCGCTTGTATATTGATATTGTAGTTTGCGCTCATCAACATAAGCTTGCTCAATCTTATCATCTCCGCGGAATGTCTTTTCCTGGATGTTATTTGATTTCATGTTACGTAATCTAGCACGCACAAACGCAGCGCCCTTGCCAGGTTTAACATGCTGAGCATCAACACAAACATAAACATCGCCATCAAGAAAAATAGTTACCCCAGATTTAATTTCTGTTATTGATAAAGCCACTAAGCACCTCACATCCCGTTCTTGTTACTAAAATCATATCCTCGATTCTTATGCCGAATTTATTAGGTAAATAAATCCCTGGCTCAACTGTAAAAGTCATACCCGGCTTAAGAGAACTAGCTTCATTACGGCTAATACGCGGATCTTCGTGCACCGCAAGCCCAAAACCATGCCCCAAGTTATGAGTAAAATACTTAGCGTACCCTTTGGAAGCAATGTATTCCCGTGCAACCCTATCAATTTCAGCCATTTCTGCGCCAGGCCGGATTATTTTTATTGCCTTTTCCTGCGCTTTAAGCACAATATCGTAAACCTTACGCATGAGAACTTTTATTTTACCCAAAAAGAAAACCCTTGTCAAGTCGGATTTGTACCCCTGGTAATCAACCCCCAAATCAATAAGCACTGGCTCATGATCTTGCAGTTTTCTTGCGCCAGACAGGTGATGCGGCTGGCTAGAATTATGCCCAGAAGCCACAATTATATCAAAAGCAGAAGCGCGAGCCTCATGATAGCGAATAAAACGCTCAGCTTCGGCAACTATCTCTATCTCTTTTACCCCAGGAACAATAAACTTCTGTATATGCTCTAAAACTAAATCAGTGATCTGGGTTGCTTTTCTAATTTTAGCTATCTCCCCAGCGTCTTTAACCTGTCTTTTGTCTTCAATAATACTGTGTGTAGGGATTAAATCAAAACCTTCGCCTGCACACTCTTTAATCTTATTAAATTCTGCAAATGGTAAATACCTTTCTTCAATACCCAGCTTTTTAAACCCTAAATCAATAACCGCGCTAGCAATATGCTTAAACACAGATCCATTACATTCCTTAAGCTGAGCATTATTTTTAAGAAAGCTCTTCGCCTCTTCCACATAACGGGAATCAGTAAAATAAATATTTTCTTTTTCAGAAACAAGCAGATAAGAATCTCGGCTTAAAGATTCAACAAGGTAGGAAATATTTGCCGGCAAAGATACCAACAAAGCATCAAGGCCTCTTTGTTTTAATTGGGAATATACGCTCTTTAGGCGAGAGTTCACCCCGCACCTTCTAATTTATTCATTCTTCTCAACCTTTTGGCTATTAATATTGAATGTAAAGAAGGTGTGGGGTTCATTTCGATTCGATTAAATCGCAAATGGCAGCCAGGCCA
>JAKLQX010000078.1 GCA_022013085.1 Candidatus Omnitrophota bacterium
CCCTTCATTCAGTCGTTCCGTTTCAACAGATTATCGCCCCGCTAAAGCGGGGTTCGTGCTTGCTGACCCCGATAAAATACATCGGGGACAGCAATTTTCTTTTTTGCGGGCTGCCTCAAAAAAGAAAATCCGCACCGATAAACTGTTTTCACTTCACTCCTTCATTACGGTCACTTAGGTTGTTGGTGTATTCGTGGCTTTCGTCGCTACGTTGCGCAATGTCTTATTACTCTCTGTGTTCTGGCTTCGCCAGCCCACAGACAGCAAGGGGCGCTTGATAGATTTGCTCCCCGACTTCGTCGGCTCGCAAAACTATCACCGACGCTTGAAGCCTGCGGCATCAAGCGTCGGGCGCACCCTAATAAGACATTGCTCCACTGCGCTCCTTTTCTTATGCGTGAGTTTGTGGCGCTAAGTTGCGGGTTTCTTCCCCCGCCCACCACCCTAAAAGGAATGTCGCTCGCCAAGCGCGGAAAATAAAAAAGAGAAAGCGGCTCAGGGGTTCGGCATATTTCATCCGCCTGCGGCGAATGAAATACCGGGCAAGCCAGGCGGTTTCTTAACGCAAAAAAATTGGAGCCTCAATTTCTCCAATTTTTTTGCTAAAACCGCCTTTGCCTATAATGCGCATTATACGCACTTGCCCTTGCCTCACCCCTTCACTTCGCCCTGCGCCCTTGACAGACCTAAATAAAAAATTTAAGGAGTGTCTGTCAAGGGCTTGGGTTAGACATAACATTGTTATGTTAACTTTCTCTTTTTTATTCCCCGCACAAGTCGAGCTCCCTATATTCAACCCCCCAGTTCCGCAGACCCCCAGTCTTGGTGGTCTGCGGTGAAGCAGGGCATTACTAAGAAAGGTCTATGCTAACTGTAGTATGTAGACTTAAAGTTAGCGAAGCTGTATACTACGATTAGCTTTTAGGAGTTATGTTTATGAAGAAACAAATCCTTATAAAATTTGGCCAAAGAGTGCGCAAACAGAGATTAAAACTTCGCCTTTCCCAAGAAAAACTTGCCGAAAAAGCAGATGTGCATAGAACCTACATAGGCATGATAGAAAGAGCGGAAAAAAATATAACTCTTGTAAATATTGAAAAAATTAGCAAAGCGCTAGGGGTGCCTATTCGCTCATTATTTAAGGATTAAAGAGGAAACAAAAGGATTTAATTATTATGGGAAGGAAAGAATTAAGCAAAAGAGACATTTGGCAAGATATCAGTGGGGGAAAAGCCGGAATTGCAGAGAAGAATTTTTACCAAGTATTCTTAAATCACTTTGAAGGTTCGGATTTTAGAATACGGGCAAAACCAAAAGAATTCAATAATATCTACTTTGGTGTAAATCTCAGTAAAGCAGTATTGGATGAAATTTATACTCCGAATGTTGAAAAATGGAGACATGGAGTACTGCCGGACTATGCCATAGATAATACCAAAACTAAAAAAACACTATATGTGGAAGTCAAGAGACAGGATGGATGGGTAGAAGGAAAACCCCGTAGTGCAGGCAGAGGAAATGCGCATGAGAGATCTTGTAAATTTTTCACACCGGGATTGCTAAGAATATTGAGAGAACATGGGAAGCTCGGCGACAATGTTTTGCCATTTTGGATTGTGTTTCAGGGCGATATTACACGGGACCCCTGTCGTGTAAGAGAGATAACCTGCTGGTATGATAAGTATTCCGCGCATTTTTTTATGTGGAGAAACTCAACGGACGTTAAAGCACTACTCAGCCATTTTAATAATGAATTAAAACATCTTTTGACTTAAAAATAAATCATTCGTTTCTACATTCTTAGTTTCCACATTATTATTTTCCGCACTTACATCTAGCCCCCATGATGCCCAACCGTTAGCTTTTCTTCTTGCAAATAATTCAATGCGTTCTTGACTTGGGAACATTTTTTCTATTGCTTGGATTACTTCTGTTGGTTTCTCACTATGCTTTTTTCTTGGACTTCTCACCAGTTGTTGTACATTTCTTGCCCCTCTTGGTCTTGGTATTCGGCCACGTTTGAACACTAAACATAACTCACAATTTGAAAGAGTATATTGCCCAGGATTATGATTCATTTTATCCCAAACAAATGCAACTGTTTTATATTCAAAACCCCATGCTTTGCCTAATTCTATGGCTTGGGTTAAATGGGGATTTGTTGTCCACATAAATAACAGGCAATCATCCTTTGAGATTTCGTTAATGGGGATTTTTATCAATTCATCTTTTTTTAATGTTGGGTACTTAAACGCAGCTGTGCTAATGAATATTTTTCTTGATAAGTCAATCTCTTCTTTACTTTTGCTGGTTTTATCGAATTGTAATTTTCCATTATAATGCCAAGGTGGATCGGCATAAATTATGTCAAATTTTTTATCTGGTAAGTTTGGATAAAGACTCGGCAATGTATTTTGCCTTATTCGTTTTTTAGCTTCTTCGTTGTAGACCGAGTACCCAGTTTGTCTATCCGATAAACTAATTTCAGTTTGTAATTTTATTGATTCCATTTCGTCTTTTAACCTCCTCGTTATGATTTGATAAACTAATTTCAGTTTGTAATTTTATCGGACCCATAGTGCTAACTATAGTATACATTCATTTTTTAAATTACACAAGGGGTTTATTAAGTTTTTACCCACTCGCCATATTGCTCTAACTTCCTCAGCTTCGCTTTCGGTTAATGTCTTACCCTCTCTTGTCCAAATTCCCCCGCTTACAGCCCCTTCTACGCCCTTTAAATACCCTGTTATACCTAGGGTAATGACCGCAAAAATGATCAAAATCCTTAAAATCGTCATTTTTTCGTCAAACCCCTCAAAAATGCCTCTCACATTTCGCCTATAAGCTACTTTTCTAACCAAGGCAACATAAAACTATCTGCCTTGCCATATTCAATTAATTTGTTCAAAATATTTTATCAACCTCTTAGCTTTGGCTCTATCTCTCATAAGTAACGAGGTTTCATTGTTATACTTTAATCCACTAAACGAATAATTATGACTTCCCGCGATAATGGTTTCTTCATCTATGATTAAAACTTTACTGTGTGTCGTTATCTCTGGTTTATCAAATCTCACATCTATGCCGGCAGCCTTCAACTTCTCATATACTTTTTGATTCGCCGGCCCTTCTTCATCCATGTATTCAGGCTTTGGATATTCTAGGATCACATGAATATCAACGTCTCTTTCGTGCGCACCTATAAGATCCTCAAGCAATCGGTTAGAGTATGCGTCTTGATAATCATAAACCAAAAACAGATATGCGACAAGATAAATTGACTCTTTCGCATTTTGTATCTCTCTATGCGCCACATGGAAGTATTCATCATTTAAAATAAGCTCGCTCTGTAATCCTGTTGTAGCACATCCTAAAAAAGTTGTCCCTATTATCAAAAGCAAAACTAATACTATCCATCTTCTCACTTACGCCTCTCTCTATTTAAATTCTACATCACCTTCTTACCCTTCCAATTTCGAAAACCAAATCAAAAAGGCAATGCCAATAATAACTACAATAAAAGCTATTACCTCAAACTTATCCAGAGGCTTTTCTTCACAAGAAGGCCTGGGGCAATAGATTAAATCAACAAGAATATTAATGTATTTTACGAGAAAGTTCACTTCCTTTTAAATCCTTCTTTTTATTTAGTTTCCTTTCCCCTCTTGACCCATATTAAACTAAAGCCCGCTTCCTGTAATTCAATATACTTGCCAGCGTAAGCGGATTAGGATCCTCAATGTCTACCGAGCTCCATGCGTCCATCATATAACGCTCAATATAAGTGTATGGTAAAAATCCGTAACCCTTCTGTCCCCATTGATCAGACCATGAGTTCTTGAATTTGATAACTTTCTTTTTATCATCGTAACCTACCGGGCAAATCGCATGGCCGCCCAGAGCGGTTTCATTTTTTTTAGGCACCGGCACAATGCCGGTTTTAGTTTTCATCATTCCTTTAAAAACTTCAACCCCAATGACGCAAGGCCCCTTATTGGCAAGACTCAACCGCAGCTCATTAAGGTTAAGTATTCGCGCGTAAGTCATAACGCAAAACTTTTTTGCGTTGACTTCCGCGCCTTTCTTGGGCTTATCCTTTTGATGTGGCTGATACGGCCAAAACTTTTCCTGACAAACACCCTTACTTTCAAGCACCTGCATTGCCGCGCGAATGGTCGTGCCTTCTTCTTGCGGCATACCGTCAATTTTTTTACATTCGCTATAAACAAACCGCGGGGAAAGTTCCACTAACTTTTCATAATCAAGTAATTCCTGATATTCCTTCATGCCGGCGGCGCAGGCAAAGCTAACGCAGGTCCCTTCGTCTCCCTGATCCCTGACCGGCGACAACTTCGGCGTGTAATCAATTTTCTTAGGCAGTTTTATAACCGGCAAATACGCCCGCATCAAATAATCTCTGTCGTCAAACTTATCTTTAATACATCCTAATTTAGACATCTAATTTCCCCTTCTCTGCCCACTTGGCGGTTTCATTCACCAAGGAGTTCCAAGCAAACCCAAAACCAAAAGCCGTACAGAATAATTTAATCAATCCCTCTACCCCCGGCCCTGTTTGCGTAATTTCAAACCTTGGGAAAATCAACAATGTAGTAATCAGTCCTAAGATAAACGAAGCCAGCGCAGATATCCAGTATCCGTTTTTAAATTCCTTAATCTTCCCCTGTTTCAATTTTCTCAAATATGGCGTTAATGTCCTGGCCAAGACACCAAACAAAATTCCTAAAAGTTTTAAGGCAAGCTCCATTCTTGGTTCTCCTTTAAAATTTATACTTAAACGCTACTCTTACCGCTTCTTGTTCTTTATCATTTTCCTGCTCTTTGTTTGTGTATCTATATTTTAAGTCTAACGATAAAACTAAATCCCCATCTAAAAATAATTTCTCACCTGATAGTTTTGCGTAATATCTTTTTTTATCATTGCTTGAATCATTAAAATTGTAAGAGTTCCCCTCTAATGCTGCCGAGACTTTCCAGTTTTTCTTTCTCTGATAGCTTGCTTTTATCTCAGCTGCTTCTTTCTTATAATTATTGTCTGCCTTTAGGGTATAATCTACGGCTTTGTGTTCAATACCAAAGTCAAACCATAACCTTTGCTTTTCATCGTTTAAAAATTCATAATCCCAGTTATTTTGAATATAAAAACCTCTATGATCTAAATCCGCGCTAACATAATCTTTCTCAAAGTATTGATATTTTAAATTTGTTTTTAATTTCGTATTGATTCTGTGTTCGGTTTTGGTGTAGTATTGCCAATATTCGTAATCGTAATCCTCGTCTCTCTCCTCTTCTTCTTTGGTATCCCTTTCGCCCCACCCTGCCCGGGTTGTAATTTTATAAACCCAGGGAAGGTCAAACACATAATTAAAGCCTCCTAAAACCTCCTGCTTAGTTCTTTCACGGTCTATGTTTTTCTTTTCTAATTGCTCTATCCTGTAAGACGAAGTGAGCATCAATTTTTTATCCAGGAAATATCTGTCCGCGCCAATCTTACCAAAAATCTTAAGCTGATCTTTCACGCCTTCAACTAAATAATCGTAATCATCAATGCCGGCAGTTAAATCAATAGTATAGAGATTCTTCTTTTTAAATGTAAGTGTTGGCGCAAACCTAATCTGGTCATATTCACTTCTTGGCGTATTGTCAAACCGTTTCTCTTTGTAATTCAGCCTAACATCTAATTCCAGAGATTCTTCCTTGAGCTTCCTGATATAATACGACCAGTTCGTTTTTAATATTCTGGACATATTATTCAGCGAATCTTTAGTGTCATAGTCCTTGTCATAAATAAACGACCCGATATCGTAACTCAGCCGGTCAGATATTTTCTGCCCAAACTTAAAATGATAGTTGCAATAAGAGTAATCGTTATCCGTGTCTTCTTCTTCGTAATCTTCAGCAGTAGACTTCTTCCCTGCTTCAGTATATCCGCTGATAAAAAAATCATTTTTCTTCGCTGAAAGCGCAAGCGCTTCAGCTTCAGCTTCCTCTTCCGCAGGGACCTCAGAGTACCGGTCGGCAGTCAAGTCCCCCCACGCCAAAGAAGGCAAAACCAGGATCCCAATTATGATAAAGAGCCCTCTTTTCACCATTCAATTCCTTTTGAATGTCGCAAAAGTTCAGTAATCCGCCTCATTTTCCCCTTGTTTTACGCTTGTTTCCCCGCCCCAACGTCGCAAAACTATTACTTTTGCGACATTGGGGTAACACTGAATATCACCTGCTTTTTTCAGCCGCCTCGCTCTGAAAAAAGCTAAGTGCATTGATTTGATATAGGTCAAATAATATTATTATTTTTCGATAAATTACATACTGCACAAGATACTTGACCATTCTCAACTGTTGTTTTTCCTCCCTTTGACCAAGGCATAGTATGATCACAGTGCCAATCATCCCAAGTCAATTTTACACCACCGCATTTAATGCCTAATTTGCAAATCCCTTTGTCGCGGCGGAAAATAACTAATTTTTGAACATGTGTAAATTCACGTTGATTGTCTTTTAATAAAAGGTTTGAATATTTCTCGAGCAAATTCCTTAACATAAACTCCATGCGCCAACGGATAGAATCACCAGCATCCGTGCTATGGCTAATTTTTTCTTTGTAAGCTACCCATTCTGGATCTGCTTCATCTTCTGGCTTTGCTTCTTGGGAATATCTTTTTTGTTCAAAATTTATAACCCAATTTTGAAAAAGAGGCTTAATTCCATCAATAACGTATTGTTTCATCAATTCAGCAACAACACAATAGAGAGAAATTACATTGAACCTTTCCAGCTCGGGAGTTTTTTCCGGGAAAACCTCATTGAGAAAATTTAAAACTCTGTTTACCGCTCTTGCTTCCGAAGATTTATTATCAAATTCTTTGTTGTTTTCATACATTTTATTTAAATCTGCGTTTTTCACATTTGTGGGTTCTCCTGCGATCTCAAGACATATTATCTGCGCGGCTACTAAATCATGTGTATATCTGGCATTACGAAAGCCGACTTTTGTAAAGAATGGATGTTGCGCTAGTTCTCGAACGAAATCGCGCATTTTCCCTGGGAAAGCATTACGTTTTTCTTGAGCCTTTAGAGTAGTACCGTTTTGTAGTCGAAGAAACATCTCCCGAACTTCTTCTTCATCTGTTTCCTCAATAATAACAATATCTAATGGATAAATATCTACGTGCATTCTCAATTCGTCAGGAAGGTTTTCATATTTGCAACCTGCAATGTCAAAATCATCGATTGGATCGGCATTCTTTGGCAATTTGAATTTCCCGTCAAAAAAATCCCATATTGCGCGAAGTCGCTGCTGTCCGTCAACAACGTCGTACATGTCCGGTTTATTCCCCGTTTTTCTCCAGTATAATTTTGGCACATCGTACTCTCGCAATATCGTGTCAATAAGTAATTGTTTCTGACCAAGCCCCCATACTGCGGGTCGTTGAAAATCAGGGTTTGTGTTTATCCGCTCATGAATGCCGTATATAGTTATTAAAGGCCACGGTTTTTTATTAAATTTCATGTTTTCTCCTCTTTTTGCACCAATTCTTATAGGTTTTCTATTTCCTCATTAATCATGCTTGATTCTGAGTTAATTTGTAGCTCAAGTTTTTTTATCAACTCTTTCCGCTTCCGAATGCTATTTGCTATTTGATTTTGCTTTCCCAGCGGAATATCGGGAATGATAATTTTTCTTAGCTCTACCATATTAAATCCTGGTTGGGCGGCTTTTTGCGAATAACGCTCCAATTGACTATAAATGACCTGTGAGTTTAACAACTCCGCAATAAAATATGGATTTGCTTTCTTGGGGTCGACGCTAATTTTACAACAACTGGCAGTAATGTTTGTTTCTAGGAAAAGACTATCTGGAAATAAACACGCCTTACCAAATGTCGCCCCAGTTTTAGCTATTATGATATCGCCTTTTTGAACTCTACTTCTAGTCAATTCCTTGTGCTTATCTTTCGAGATGTAGACCAAATCCTTGTTGATAAATTCGTTTATCCCAATGTTCTTTACCCGAAGAACCGGGATTCCTTTGGTTTTGTAATCGGAAACATGAAGTTGAGTCCCAAACGGACCATCAACAATGGAGTATTTGTCTTTCTTTAAAATATCTTCCAGCTTTAGATGTTTTTCTTTCTTGATTTTCTTTAATAATTTAAGATACTTCGGTTTGTAAAAATTTACTGACAACAATTCGCCATCACTTCTCTTGATGACATAATAATTATCATCATCAAACATTTCTTTATTCTTCGCCTTAAATTCCCGATAGTGCCAAGCAGCATTTGGAAAGTGGTCGGCGTCAGGTCGATTGTTCGCGTCAAAACTAATTTTATTTACATTGCCCATAAAAATCTTGTAATCAAAAGATGTGGGTTTCTTTCTGGTCATAAAAACCAAACTTGTCTGAATCCCCGCCGCGCCAGAAGGACTAAAAGCATAGCTTGGCATCTTGAAAATGGCGTCAATTATCACATTGTGATCAAGCCAATCTCGCACGGGTTGACATTGAGTGTTCATTAAAACGCTTTCCGGCAAAACTATTCCTATTCGTCCCGTTTCCGGCTTAGCTAATCGTACGCAACGCTCCAAGAATAGAATTTCTGATTTTTGCTTATTCCTCTTAATCCCTAGCTCGAACTTGTTCAAAATTTCTTCGTTATCTACTTTTGCGCCAAAAGGTGGATTTGTAACGACAATATCAAATTTACCCTCTTGTATTTCACCTGTATTTAACAATCCATCTCCACGATAAATCCTTGTTCGCCCGTCACCATGCAGATACATATTTGTTTTACACGCAATCTCTAATCGAGGATTTATTTCAATACCATACAAATACTCCGAAGATAATTTTAGTTTTTCTTCATCTTTTTTACTCTGATTCCAACTACTACTCTTGATACCTTCGAGCAACCGTTTGTATGACAATACCAAAAAGCCACCACTACCAAAAGCCGGATCAAGAATTAAATTACCAACTCGCGGGTCAAGGATTTCAATCATAAATTCTTTAATCCTGTCGGGAGTAAAAAATTGTCCCAATCGTTCACCCCTGAAAATCGAGGGTAAAAACGACTCATAAGCTAAACCAATAAGGTCATCTTTTGTTTTCGAAATTGCTTTATGCTCAAGAATACTAACAATAGCAACAATTGTGGCCGCTTTTAATTTTATTTTTTCATCACTACCAAAAATTCTATTGCTCTTAAATATGGCATTTGCATCTTGAAAAATTCTGTTTATTTCAACAACCGGATTGTCTTTAATGAATTCCTTGGTAAAACGGCTGTTGCTACGATGCTCTTCCTGGATTTTCGCAAAGATGAGTTTATTGACCTCATCGAAACTACTGAGTGGATCAAGACCATCGTTACTTCTAATAATATCGTGACACTTGTCCAATGCCACTTTTATCTCCTGCACATTTTTGTAGCCCTCAATAATGAAACGACCAGCTTCTTCAATTTCCTCTTTGCTGATTTTGATATTGGCTAGAAAAGATATTAGCTCGCTTTTCTTTGGTATTTCAGGTACCTGCTGTTTCGTTTTTACATCGTAAATTTTGTATGAAATACCATTCGTAACAACAGCAATTGGAACAACCTTTTCTGATTGTCGGGCATAAGATATCGCTTGTTCCTTATGAATTTCATTAAGTTGAATTCCTGGCTTTTTAACTTCAACGATAATTATAGGGTTTGATCCATCTTTAACAACTAGGTCGGCATAGACAGTCTTAGATTGCCGTCCTAAAAATGCTTTAATTGGAACATTTAAAAATATTTGCCCATCTTTATATCCGAGTTTTTTAAAATAAGGAATTACAATTTTTGACTTAACATCTTCTTCGGAATGTAAATTTTTCAAGATATTAAGATTTTCTTCTTGATCTCCCTTGGTAAAATCAGTTTTTGATTTCATTCTTTCTTCTCCTTATTATTGGCACAAGAAAAATCCTTATCTTTTAAAATAGTTTCTTCATCTTTCACCGCCGCCGGCTACCGCCTTTTACTAAAACGATCTAATAATTAATATACAAACTTCTTTTTTCTCTATACTTTTCTTGTAAGGATTAAATTATCTTTCCGCCAGCATCTCTGCCGCTTCCTCTAAATCTTCCGGAAACACATCAACATAATATCTCAGCGTCGTTGTTACATCTGAATGACCTAAATATTTCTGAACCAATTTAGCGTTTTTATATTTTTTAAGAAGTCTTGTCCCCACAGTATGCCTTAAGGCGTGCGGGGTAAGATCGGCTTCGATACCGCTTTCTCTTACCCACATCTTAAAATCTCTTTGCACCTGGCGCGGGCTGATCCTGGCACTATTTCTAGAAACAAACAAAGGCGCCTCAGGTAAAAGAGACTCCCCTTTTTTCGCCTTTACTCTTATATAATCTTTCAAATGTTTTTGCAGGGCTTTCGGGAAATAAACGGTCTTAAATCTGTTTTTTCCTTCGCCTCGCTTCGCTCGCTCAGAACTTTGCTTCTTTTTCTTGGTCCAGCCTTTAACCTTAACCTCTAACTTGGCTTTATCGGCGTGTCCAACATTAAGACTTAACGCCTCTGATATCCTTAATCCTGTAATAAGCATAAGATGATAAAGCATATATGCTCTCTCGGCATCCTTGCGATTTTTAAGGATATCTAAAAATCTTTCTTCTTCCTGGGGCGTAAGGCATTTAATATTTTGGCTCATTTTTACTCTGTTTCACTAAATCTTTTTTATTCTCAAGCAGTCTGTTTCTCTCAAATCTAAGCAAAGTCGGTAAAATAAAATTCGGGTGAACGCCCTGCTCTATTAAATTCTCTCTGGCTTTCTCCTCTAACTTTTCTTGTTTCTCTTTAGGCAGCTGCTCAAATACTTTGTCTAACTCTTCTCCTCTTTTCCTTTCTTCTTCCCTTTGCTTATCTTCTTCTAACCTCTTTTGCTGCACTGCCTTTTCTCTTTCTTCTACCAGACGCTTGCTTTCCTTATCACCCAGAGCCTGGCCAATAACTTTGGGAATAATCCGGATACTATGGATTTCTTTTATATTATCTACTGCCCAGCCTAACGCAAAAGCAACTTCTTCTTTGGTGTATCCTTCATCTATTAAATCCTGGAGCACAATCATTCCTTCGCGCTTTAATACTTCTGATACTTTTTCTTGTCCTAATCCCTGATAAAAAGTTACGGCAAGGTTCTCTAAGTAAAATAGGTTGTCTTCTATTTCCTTGAACCTTTCTGACTTGTGGAAATAATAAACCACAATATTTTTTTGATATTTCCACTTATCAATAACCATTTTTTCTTTCAGCTCATTATTTGCTTTCCCTAAAAGCTCCTTGAGCTGTGATATTTTACTTGTTTTGAGCCCCATCCATTTTGCTAATTTCTTTATATCTATTTCAAAATGATTCTTCTTATACTTCTTTTTCTCTAAATATTCAAATAACCTTCTTGGGATCCCGCTGTTTAAAGACTTATACACTTTAAAATCTATCAATTTATAATATTTTTTCTCAATACTATTAACTAACTCATCATCTAAAACCACCTTGATCATATTTATCGGCCTATTGCCTTTTTGCTTTTCGTAAATTTCTATTCTCGATATTAAATGTACTATCTTGGTGATCTTTTCTTTCTCTGCATAAAAGGAATTTTCAAAATGAAGGTTAGTCTTTGCCATCCGTTCCAAACTTTCCCGCACTCTATTTACTTTCTCGCCGTCGTGAACGGGTAAATCTAACTCTCTCATCAGCTCGTATATTGTAAAATGAATCTCAGTTTTTTTATATACCCCGCCTTTTTTAACATAAACCCGCATAATCCCATTAAACACATCCATGTCAAAGTAATTCGGGACCCCTCTTGTACACTCAACCTTAAATCTCCGCTCACCCGTTATTTCCCCTGCCCCATTTCTTTCTTCCCATACATATTCCTCTATAGTTCTATCTACCCGCCTCTTTTGCATAGAAAATATAGGATATTCCAGCAGGTTTCCTTCCATTATAACGTGCTCTTTTTTCTTTATTTCAGCCATTTTTTTGCCTTCCGGTTTTGGTGTCTTTTCATTTACCGTATGGTGTCTTATCGTTTACCGGTATGGTGTCTTATCGTTTACCTTTTGGTGTCTTTTCATTTACCGTATGGTGTCTTATCGTTTACCAAAACCGTTATAACCCCTTTATTTTCAATACCTTTCAAAAGTGTAACATATAGTTTAACATATAATAACATACTCTCTTAAGAGTGTGTTATTCATTTTTCTTCCTTTTTCTCAAAATTTATCACTGGCAGATGAGTAAGAACTAAGTCATCCAGAATTGCTGACAAAGTTTTATCTGTTTTAACACGATGCATCCAAAGACGCTTAATAGTATCAAGCCTAAGATTAAATGTCTGTTTTTTCTTAGGTTGCTCCCTAATCTTTATTTCTTTAGGGTTTTTTTCCTGATTGGCCCTTTTTTTCTTTGTGTTATCCCCTTCATCCACCCATGTGGCAGCAATTTGGCTTAGTTTTGCTTTAGGCATCTCTTAATCTCCTTTTCTAGTTCAATAAATTCTTCTGCTGCCATAGAATTTGGCGCATATTCAAGCACTGATTGTCCTGTAATCGCTGATTCGCACAGAGCGATCCTCTGGGATATCTCAGTTTTTAAAATAGGCAGCTTAAGCATTTCGCAGGTATCCCGCGCCTCTTTTGCTAAATTAGTCCCGACTATTTTCTTTGATATTAAAAGATATACTTTAGATTTAGTGGCTCCCCTGCTGGCGCCTTCCTCTATCAGTTCTATAGTGCTGCGAGCTGAATTGATATCTAAAGGGCTTGGTGAAATGGGGATAATTGTTAAATTTGAAACGACAAGAGTTGCCTTAGCGGCTTTATTATTGGCCGGCCCGCAGTCAATAATTATAAACTCATAATCCGGCGGTTGAGCTAGTTTAAGTATTTCTTCCGGCGTCCAGGGATTTTCTGTAAAAGTGATGTTGGGATTTATTTTATTTGATTCGTGGCGGGTTCTGGCTTTGGCCCACATAGAAACAGAGCCTTGAGGATCGGCGTCAACGACAAAAACCGTGTGTTTACTGTTTGCTAACGCCGCTGCAAGATTAAAGGCAATGGTAGATTTTCCCACCCCGCCCTTTTGATTAGCTATGCTGATAATCTGGCTCATATTCTGAATGATACAACAATAAAAATTTCTTGTCAAGCATTATTTACGGTTTCAAATTGTTTTATTAAATACAGCTTTCAGTATATACAGCTTTAAAGAAATACTGCCGTAGGGCTTGACCTGTAGAGAAAATTGCCTTTAAATATCCCTACCATTCGGCAATTGAAAGCCTCATCCCCAGATGCCATATTTTCAAATTCTAACAGAAAAATATTTCGATAGAGCAAAAAAATCCTTGTAAAACAAGACAATTCCCTATACATTAATAATATGCCTAAAAAAGGATCCTTAAACGATCGTTTACGCAAAGCCGGTATCCGCCATTACGACGAACTCATCCACGACCAGACAAAAGAATGGCTGATTGAAAACTTTAGCCAGGGCGCTACCGATTATCCGGTCAACGTTGCCCGGCTCATGCGCAATATCATCTGGCAAACCAGAGAAAGAATTCAAGCAGGGGAGAAGCCGCCCTTAAAAGAACTCCTGAGAACATTCTGGTATATGTATATAAAACCAACCCTTTCCCGGGCTGATTCACTTGGCCCGGATACCGATCAATACAAATACCTCATTACACAATTTGTCTATATGGTCAAAGACATAGAAGTAATGAAATACAAAGACATCGGCTTCCGTGATGATAACCAGGCGCATCGAAGAGTAGGAGCCAACGCCAATATTATTCTATTCTCAGAAAAACTCGGCCACCAGGAATTCTTATCCGATATCGCCGACAAATACAATGTCTCCATTATCGCTCTTGGCGGCCAGCCGTCAGTCCTGAACGTAGAGTATTTTGTAGACACATTAAAGCAAGCGAAAATCAACCTACAGCGCTCTTTCTACCTGTTCAGCATAGTTGACTATGATCCCAGCGGCTGGATTATCAGAGACGCCTTTATGAATAACCTAAAATTTTACGGCATACCCAATACCCGGGTAATTGATTTAATTCATCCGGACATGCTCACGCCAGAAGAAATAAAATTAGCTAGATATCGAATTAAAGAGCCAGAAGAAATGCGTGTTAAAAACAAAAACTGGCTAAAAGAAGTCCACAAAAGAGATTACAAAAACCAACAATACCTGGAAGAAATAAAAAAAGGCAAAACAATCCTCTACGGACTAGAAGCTGAGGCCATATCCGGCAAACGCCTAACCGAAGAATTAGAAAAAGAAATGGTCCCG
>JAKLQX010000079.1 GCA_022013085.1 Candidatus Omnitrophota bacterium
AGTTCGCTTTAAAAGCAAGAACCTTTAATGCCACACTCAGAATTTATCCACCTACATCTGCATACCCAATTCAGTCTTCTCGACGGAGCCTGCCGTATACCTGAAATCTTAAGCATCGCTAAAAGCTTCAAAATGGATTCTTTGGCTATTACTGACCATGGAAACATGTTCGGAGCAATTGATTTCTATTTAGAAGCCCAGAAAGCAGGAATCAAGCCGATTATCGGCTGCGAAGTTTACGTTGCTCCGCAAAGCAGATTAAATAAAAGTTCAAGCAGCATTATCGATGCGGCGCACCATTTAATTCTTTTAGCCCGCAATGAAGAAGGCTACCGCAATTTAATGAAATTGGTTTCTATCGGATACCTCGAAGGATTTTACTATCGGCCCAGAATTGACAAAGAAGTATTAGCGCAACATGCCAAAGGCCTGATTGCGTCATCAGCTTGCTTAAAAGGTGAAATCAGCGTGCTCCTAACGCAAAAACGTTTTAATGACGCCTTGAAAATTGCGGATACTTATCAAAATATCCTCGGGAAAGGAAATTTCTATTTAGAAATTCAATCCAACTCTATAGCCGAACAAAAAATTGTTAATGAAGGGATGATTAAAATATCTAAGGAGTTAGGTATTCCTTTAGTCGCTACCAATGACGTACATTATCCGACAAAAGATAAAGCTACCGCGCATGAAGCACTGCTATGTATCCAAACACAAACTACGCTTGATGACCCTAACCGTATGCGTTTCCAAGGAGATGATTTTTATTTTCGCTCACCTGAAGAGATGATTAAGCTTTTCCAACATTGCCCGGAAGCGATAAAAAATACATTAGAGATTGCTGAACGCTGTAACTTAGAACTGGATTTTTCGCAAATGCATTTACCTAAATATCTTCCTCCTAAAAATCAAGATAAAGAAGAATTCCTGCTGGAACTTTGTGAAAAAGGAATGCTGGAGAAGGAACTAAAACTAGATCCGGAAGCTGCCAAACGGCTTAACCATGAACTCAAAATTATTAAAGATATGGGATTCATCAGTTATTTTCTCATTGTCTGGGATTTTATTCATTATGCCAAAAGCCAGGGTATTCCTGTCGGGCCAGGCAGAGGCTCAGCAGCAGGAAGTTTAGTCAGCTTTCTTTTGGGGATCACTGACCTTAATCCCTTAAAGTACGGGTTACTTTTTGAAAGATTTCTAAATCCCGAACGTATGGGGCTACCTGACATAGATATTGATTTCTGTTACGAACGTAGAAACGAAGTCATTGATTATGTAACCAAAAAATACGGCCAGGAAAATGTCGCTCAAATTATCACTTTTGGAACTATGCAAGCTAGAGCCGTATTAAGAGATGTGGGCAGAGTAATGGGAGTTGCCTACGCGGATGTCGACCGTATCGCAAAAATGATTCCCGCTGAATTAGATATAACTTTAAAGAAGGCTTTAGAAAGTGAACCTGAATTAAACAACCTTTATAAAAATGACCCTCAAATAACCAAATTGATCAACACTGCTTTATCATTAGAAGGCCTAAACCGGCACGCTTCCATCCATGCTGCAGGAGTAGTAATCTCAGATAAGCCTTTGAATAATTACACGCCTATCTTTAAAACTGCTGATGACCAGATTACCACAGGTTACAGTATGGGGATATTAGAGAAGATTGGCTTACTTAAAGTTGATTTTCTGGGATTAAGAACGCTTACAGTTATTAATGAAACCTTAAAGCTGATCAAAAAAACGCGTAACATTGAAATTGATCTTGAGAAATTACCGCTAGATGATAAAAACACTTATAATTTACTAGCAACAAGCCATACAATAGGAATATTCCAAGTAGAAAGTTCAGGGATGCGCGACCTGCTTAAAAAACTTATTCCTGAACGTTTTGAGGATTTAATCGCGCTCCTGGCTTTATACCGGCCTGGCCCAATAGGCTCAGGTATGCTTGATGATTTTATGAAGCGCAAACACGGAGTAATCCCAATAAAATATGAACACCCTAAGTTAGAGCCTATTTTAAAAGAAACCTACGGAATTATGGTTTACCAGGAACAGATCATGCAAATCGCCTCAGTCCTCGCGGGATTTTCTCTAGCTCAAGCTGATATTTTACGCAAAGCCATGGGTAAAAAAATACCTGAGGTTATGGAAAAGGAAAGGAAGAATTTCTTAACCGGCTGTATCCGTAATGGAATAAGGGAAAGCAGCGCCAGTAAGATATTTGACTTGATTGAATATTTCTCTGGATATGGTTTCAACAAATCCCATTCTACCGCCTATTCCCTGATTTCATACCGTACTGCTTATTTAAAAGCAAATTATCCTGTTGAATTTATGGCTGCTTTACTAACTTCAGAACGCGATAATACCGATAAAATTGTGGAGTATGTTGTTGAGGCACAACGCATGGGCTTAACTGTCATGCCTCCCGATATAAATGAAAGCGATGCGCTTTTTAAGGTAGTTGATGAAAAAACAATCAGCTTTGGATTGTTAGCGATAAAAAACGTAGGGTTAGGAGCAGCAGAATCTATTTGTTGTTTTAGAGAAAAAGGCAAATACTTATCGCTTGAAGACCTCGCTACCCGCTTAGATTTAAGGCTGGCAAACCGTAAGGTTTTAGAAAGCTTGATAAAATGCTCAGCTATGGATTGTTTCGGCGTATCTCGTGCTAAAATGTTCGCTAGCCTTGATATAATACTTGAAAGCGCACAAAAAGCACAAAAAGAAAAATCTAGCGGACAACTTTCATTCTTTGATCAAGCATACGATAATCCGGGATTTCAAAAAACAACTAACAGTTTACCTGATGTAAAAGAATGGCCTGAACCGCAATTACTCTCTTTTGAAAAAGATATGCTTGGATTTTACGTTTCCGGCCATCCCTTGGCACGCTATGCCAAACAACTAAAACGGTTTGTTTCCTGTTCCACGTCTAACCTGCATGAACATAAAGACCAAGATACAATTAAAATCGTAGGGCTAATCGCTAAAATTAAGCAAACAACTACGCGTGCCAAGCAAGAAAAAATGGCAATACTAAAACTTGAAGACCTGAGCGGCGCAGTAGAAGCCATAATCTTTCCGCGAGTTTATCAAAAAATAAGCAGTTATATGCAATTAAACACCATCGTACATATCCGCGGCATACTTAATCTGAGAGAGGATACTCCAAAAATAATTGTTGAAGATCTTTTCCCGTTTGAAGAAATTTATAAGCTGATTACCGCAATGAATATTAACCTTTCCGGAATAAGAGAAAATATCTTTGAAACCTTAAAAACCTTACTTAGCGATTACCGCGGTAATATTCCCGTATATTTACGCCTGGATACCCCAGCAAAATCTCGCGTGCAATTAGTTGTCGGGGAAGGGCTTTATGTTAATCCAACTGAAAAACTCATCACCGAACTAGATGAATTACTGGGTGAAGAAAAATTGTCTTTAGTGGTTTAAAGCTTGACACTCTAACTTTTTGCTGTTATTATACTTAGCATATTCACCCCGCGTTACAAGGCACCCCGGGCTAAAAAGGCACCCCGCCGCTTATAGGAATTGCGCGGGTGTTCGCCAGGTGGCGAAATTTGCGCGGGTGTTCCCCAGGTGGCGAAATTTGCGCGGGTGTGCTTTCGTAAGTAAGGGGGTGGCTGATGACCAAGAAAGATATTGTCTTAAAAGTTTCGGATGATACGAATTTAAAACAAATAGATGTAAAAAAAGTCGTGCAAAAAACCTTTGACTGTATTATTGATTCCTTAGCCAGAGGCGAAAAAATTGAACTGCGCAACTTTGGTGTTTTTAAAATAAAGCAAAGGAGAAGCCGCACAGGTAGAAACCCGCGTACTAACCAGGTGATTCCTGTCCCACCCAGAAAAGTTGTTGTTTTTAAAGCTGGTTTGGAAATGAAACAGAAGATCAGGTAAACCAAAAAACCATAAACTAACTCATGTTTAAAAGAGTCCCAGGCACTAAAGATATTCTGCCTAATGAAATAATTTCCTGGCAGTGGATTGAAACAATAGCACGCAATATTTTCTCCCTTTATAATTATCAGGAAATTCGTACTCCTTTAATCGAAGAGGCGGGGTTATTTAATCGCACTTTGGGTGAAAGTGCGGAAATTGTACAGAAACAGATGTTTCTCATACACAATCAAGAAGATACTTATGCTTTACGGCCTGAAGGCACTGCCGCGATTGTGCGTAGTTATTTAGAAAACAACTTAGATAAAACCAGTGGTTTTATTAAATTGTTTTATATTGGCCCAATGTTCCGCCTAGAACGTCCGCAAAAAGGACGCTTACGTCAATTTCACCATATCGGCTGTGAAGTAATCGGTTCGCCCGATGCGGGGTTAGATGTTGAGGTAATTGCTTTAGCAGAGCATTTAGTTAAAAGCATATCAATTGAAAATTATAAAATTAAAATTAACAGTTTAGGTTGCCCAAAAGATAAAAAAAAACTAACTTTAGCATTAAAAGAAGCGCTGCAAAAAAACATTAAAGAACTTTGCGCTGACTGTCAGGAACGAGTTAAAAAGAACGTATTAAGGGTGCTTGACTGTAAAAATGAGGTTTGCCAAAAAATTGTCCATGAGCTTTCGCTTAAATCAACGCATCTTTGCCCAGAATGCGCAGCGAATTTCGAAGAAGTAAAAACAGGCTTAAAAAACTTAGATATCCCGTTTCAAGTCCAACCATATCTTGTACGCGGGTTAGATTACTACAACCGCACAGTATTTGAAATCTCTCACCCTGAACTAGGCAGCCAAGACGCTATCGGCGCAGGAGGCCGTTATAATAATTTGATACAAGAACTTGGAGGCCCGGATTTAGGAGGCATTGGCTTTGCTTTTGGCGTAGAAAGGCTGCTTTTGGCTGCCAAAAATATCCCTGTAAACCTGGATAATAATTTAGTTTATTTAATTTCATTGGGAAGCGAAGCAAAATCTAATAGCGCCAAAATACTAAATTCATTACGTCTTAACGGCATACCGAGCGACACTGATTATTTAAATAAATCTTTAAAAGGGGCGATGCGCGCTGCTAACGATGCGCATGCCAAATACGTGCTTATCTTAGGAGATGATGAGTTAAAGAAAAATATTATTACTCTTAAAGATATGTCCAGCGGTACACAGAGAGAACTAACTTTAGAAAATTTAATTAAGGAATTGAAATGTTAAGAACGCATACTTGCGGACAACTTAAAAGTAACGATACCGGAAAGCAAGTTACGCTCTGCGGTTGGGTGGCCAAAAGACGCGATCACGGTAAATTAATTTTCATTGATATACGTGACCGCTATGGTTTTACCCAAGTTGTTTTTATTCCTAAAGAATCCGGCGAAGCATACAAAATAGCCCAGGAACTTAGAAGTGAATTTGTGGTTAAATTAACTGGTATAGTGAATAAGCGCCCCGATGGCACAATCAATGAAAAACTTGCAACCGGAGAAATAGAGGTATTAGCGAAAGAGCTTGTTATATTAAACCCCAGCCTTACCCCGCCATTTGAAATCGAAGACGATACCCAGATAACTGAAGAGTTGCGGCTTAAATATCGCTACCTAGACTTACGAAGAACCAAGGTATTCAACAACCTCGTTTTAAGAAGCAATCTTTATAAAATTATCCGCGCATATTTAGGTAAACAAGATTTTATTGAATGCGAAACCCCAATACTTACCAAATCCACTCCCGAAGGAGCACGAGATTATCTTGTGCCTTCACGGCTAGCTACGGGTAAATTTTTTGCCTTGCCTCAATCTCCGCAATTATTTAAACAAATCCTTATGGTTGGTGGCATAGAAAAATACTACCAGATTGCCAAATGTTTCCGCGATGAAGATTTGCGTGCTGACCGACAGCCAGAGTTTACCCAACTAGATATCGAAATGTCTTTCGTAGATGAAGAGGATATCTTTGCATTAACCGAAGGATTGATGAAATTAGTTTTAAAAGAACTAAAAAACGCCGATATACAAACACCATTTAAACGTATAAGCTATTCTGACGCCATGCAAAAATACGGATCAGATAAACCAGATTTACGCACTGAACTAAAAAATGATTTTGCTTTTTGCTGGGTAGTAGATTTCCCGCTTTTTAAATTTAATACCGAAGTTAAACGCTGGGAGAGTGAGCATCATCCTTTTACTGCCCCAGTAGAAACCGATCTCGAAAATCTTAAAGAATCACCAGGTAAAGTAAAATCTCGTTCCTATGATCTGGTTTTAAATGGGATGGAATTAGGCAGCGGCTCAGTAAGAATCCACTGCCAAGAACTGCAAGAAAAGATCTTTGATATCATTGGCATAAAAAAAGAAGAGGCAGTCAAACGTTTCGGATTTTTATTAGAAGCATTTCAATTCGGCGCACCACCACATGCCGGCGTTGCTTTTGGGTTAGATAGGCTTTTAACCATACTCTCCGGAGAAACAAGTATCCGTGAAGTAATTACCTTCCCCAAAACTTCAGCAGCATTTTGCCCATTAACTAATGCGCCTTCGGATGTAGAAGATAAACAATTAAAAGAATTAGGTTTAACAATTAAAGGAGGGAAACAAAATGAACAGATTTAAATTGGCTGGAATTTGCGTAATAACATCAACATTGGCCTTATCCGGGTGTGTGGCCAGAACCTATAATTTAACCCGCGACAGGGTTGACCAAGATCTTACATCTTCAACTGGAAATCGCGGCTATCTTATGGGAGTACCTCCCGAAGCAAAAGCGCGCAGCGGAAAATCTACCCGCACTACCAGAGTTTTTGAAGTAGAGTTGGGGTTAGCTAAAAAATCTGACGTAAAATGCCCGTCTACTGCTCCATTAACAACTTTTATTTCCGAGCCAACAATGATGCAAGAAGCTAGAATTGAAAACGTAAACACAACTTTCGAGCAGTACACTGTAACCAAAAACGACACCTTGCAAAAAATATCTCAGAAATTTTACGGAACAACCAAAAATTGGACGAAGATCTACGAAGCTAACAAGAATATTTTAAGCACTCCGAACAAACTTTACCCTGGTCAAACTTTAAATATACCGTCTGACTCAGATCTAGGAACCGTATCTAAAAACTTGATAGAAACAGAAAGAAACCTTAAGTAATTATTATATTAGTGGATAAAATCATTAATTTTGAATCCCAAAAAGAAGAACAAGGGCTTTTTGGGATTCATGACGTTGCATATGAAAAAGCTATTCGATAAAAATAAAGTTCTCCAGAGTTTCTCAAATAAAACCTACCTACTTGGAATATGTATATTCATTTTCCTCTTTAGCCATATTATCCACGTAAACTTAGCTATTCCCTTTAGCTTAATTATTTTGTACGCCGGCTTTAACCAAAAATTCTCTAAAATGAAAAAAATAAAATTATCCAACTTGGTTTTACTTTTCCTAATTTCATTTTCCTTGGGATATTGCTTACTTTGGAATGGATTATCGTTTTATTTTATCCCCATTACAATTATTCCCATGCTCGCAATACTACTATTCAACAATATAGAAATTGCTTATTTCCTATCTTTAATAACTTCACTATCCTTAGCATCACTTACTTCTGAGCCATTTAAAGCTTGGCTTATTTTCATAGCCTCAAGCATCATTGCGGTACTTCTGACTAACGGGGCACGCAAACGCACTACAGTTATCCGGGCAGGGGCAATAGCTGGAATAATACAATTAATCACTTTAATTTTACTTGAACATTTCTTAATCCATAAACCAGATAGATACCTAGTCATCTTAATAAATGGCGTGGCGTCGGGAATAATTGTTTTAGGTGTTCTGCCGGTTTTTGAATACATTTTACAAACAGTAACTAATATCAGCCTCTTGGAATTAGCAGATTTGCATCATCCTGTTTTACAGCGCATGATCCTGGAGGCCCCTGGAACATACCATCATAGCTTAATCGTCGGTAACCTCGCAGATACGGCTTGTACAACAATTGGCGCAAATTCTCTGTTAGCTAGAATCGGCGCATATTACCACGATATTGGTAAGCTGGCAAAACCGGAGTACTTTATTGAAAACCAAGATATAAAAAGAAATATGCACGACGCCTTATCGCCCACAATGAGCAAATTAATTATTATGAACCATGTTAAAGAAGGTTTGGAGTTGGCTAAAAAATATAAGCTCAGCCCCATACTTTGGGATTTTATCCAACAGCATCACGGCAGTAGCCTAGTTTACTATTTCTACCGCAGGGCAATAGAAGACAAAGAAGAAGACCAAGAAGTAACCGAAGAAGGCTTTCGCTATCCTGGCCCAAAACCAAGTACCAAAGAAACAGCTATCGTGCTTTTAGCAGATTCAGTTGAAGCAGCCACACGCACATTAAAAGAACCCACTCCAACAAAAATAGAAGAAACAGTACATAAAATTATAAACAATAAATTTATTGACGGGCAGTTAGATGATTGCGATCTCACATTAAAAGATATCGAAAAGATATCCAGCGTTTTTATCAAAATCTTGATCGGCATTTACCACAGTCGTGCAAATTACCCCCAGTAAGAGAAGAAATGCAAATTTTAATAAAAAATCTGCAAAATAAAGTTCCTCTTTATCCGCTTAGGATAAAGAGGCTAATTTTTAATATTCTAAAAGGAGAGAGAGTAACAGAATCTGGCTGTATTAATATCTGTTTTGTGAATAACACATTGATAAAAAAATTTAATATTCAATACCTTAAAAATACCAGTTCTACTGATGTTTTAGCCTTTAACCTTAGCGACCGGAAAAACAACAAAATATTGCTGGCGGATATAATGATTTCCGCTGAAACTGCCATTACCCACGCACGTAAATTTAAAACCACGCCCAACTATGAATTAATGCTCTATGTTGCCCATGGGATACTGCACATACTAGGGTATGACGATAGAAACAACACAGAAGCAAAGCTTATGCGTAAAAAGGAAGCGGTATATGTCGATAGATAAAACTCAAGGATTACTCTTAGTCAGAAGGGATTTTCGAGAAACCTCAATTATCGCAGAGTTCTTTACCAAAGAATTCGGTAAAATCAGCGGCCTGCTAAAGGGAATACGCGCTCAACCGGATAAATTTGCCTCAAATCTAGAGCCATTCTCGCTAAATGAAATAATCTTTTATAGAAAAACACACTCAGCTCTACACCTAATAAGCCAGGCTGATAAACTAGATAACTTTACTCGCATACGGCAAAGCTTAGAAAAAACAACCATGGCTAGCTTTATGATGGAGTTAGTCGCTTCGGTAATGCAACCAGAAGATAAAAATGAAGAGATATTTAACTTAAGCCTTTCTAGCCTTAAGGAATTAGAGACTAATTATAATCCTAATAAAATTACAACCATATTTAAAATTAAAATGCTCGCGCTTTCCGGGTTTAAACCACATCTTGATTCTTGTGTATGCTGCTTGGATAAAATCATGGGACAATCTAAATTTAGCCTTGCTTTAGGAGGCTTACTTTGCCCACGTTGCATGCAAAAAGATCTAACTGCTCGCGCTATATTCCGAGGAACTGTTGCTACTATCCTGCATATTGAGAGAAATGATTTCCGCACCAGCCTTAATTTAGGGCTTAACCCTATGATAAAAAAAGAACTGGATTTGATTTTAAACGCATTCTTAAATTTTCATTTAGGAAAAGAATTAAAATCCCAAAAACTTTTGGATAAACTGGAGGTAGGGATATGAAAATTGTCATTGTAGGCCCAGGGGCAATGGGATGCTTATTTGGCGCTTTCTTATCAAAATCAAAAGAAGAAATTTGGTTATTAGATAAATTTAAAGAACGCGCGGCGAAAATTAACGAAAACGGAATATCTTTAGAAGGCGTATCCGGCAGTTGGCAGGCGAAAGTTAAAGCAACAGCTAACCCGCAAGATATTGGCACTAGCGACTTAATACTTATCTGCGTAAAATCTTTCAATACTAAACAAGCTATAGAACAAATTATGCCCCTACTGGGCAAAAACACTAAAATATTAACACTACAAAATGGCATGGGCAATATTGAAGTTATCGCTGAATTAACCGCGGAAGATAGGGTAATTGGAGGAGTAACTAATGAGGGAGCTACTTTAATTGATATCGGAAAAATCCATCATGCAGGCCGAGGACAGACAATTATCGGGATGATTAATGGCAAAACCCCGGTTGAGATGCGCGGAATTCGCGAGGTATTTAATAAGGTTGGTTTTGATACCAAGATGTCGCGCGATATAAAAAGCCTTATCTGGAGTAAATTAATTATTAATGTAGGCATCAATGCTTTAACTGCTATTACCGGCTTGAGCAATGGGAAACTTACTGAATTTGAAGGTACTAAACGCATCTTGCGAGACGCGGTTACGGAAGCCGCGCGCATCGCAAAAAGAAAACGCATAAAATTAATTTACGACGATCCCCTAGCAAAGGTAGAAGCAGTTTGCGAAGGGACATCTAAAAATCTTTCCTCAATGCTTCAAGATGTCTTAAGAAAAAAACGCACAGAGATCCATTTTATTAACGGCGTAATCGTCCGGCTTGGCCAAGAGCTCGGCATTGATGTACCAACAAACAAGTTTTTAGTAGATATAATTAAAACAATTGAAACCAGTTACGCACAATCTGTCAGGTAAATCTGTGTAGACAGTGTACGTAAGCGTTTGACAGCACACTAGTTATGAAACAAATACGGGTAAGAGAAAAAGGAGATATTTGTTCTGTAACTAACTGTGCTGCAATATGTTGCGTACACTGTCTACAATGCAAACTATGGCTTATAGTAAAAAAATCCGCAAGTATTTACTGATATTATTGATAGCCGGATGGGCAATCACTTTAGCTTACAAACATTTTTCCCTCCAGATACCTGAAAAACATTTATATCATGACAATCGTATTCTTATGGGCACATTCTGGGAAGTTACATCCCCAGTAAAAGAAGCAAGCGGAATTGTTTTTACAGAAGTAGCCCGCCTTGAACAACTGCTTAGCAAATATAACCCAACAAGCGAAATCTCTATACTTAATCGTACAGGAAAATTGAAAGTAAGCTCCGATACATTTTATATTATAAAAAAATCAAAAGAATTTTACCAGCTTACTGATGGCGCATTTGATATCACAATTGCTCCACTTGTTGAGCTTTGGGGATTTTCTAACCTTAAAACAAAAGTGCCTACTACAGAAGAAATAAACTCCACCCTTAAAATAATAGGAAGTGATAAAATTATTTTGCATGAAAATGATTCTATGGTAGAATTTAAGCTTCCCAAAATGAAAATCGATCTTGGGGGGATAGCTAAAGGATTCGCATTAGATTGCGCAATAAAGAAGCTTAAGGAGAATAAAATTAACAGTTGCCTTATTAATGCCGGCGGACAAGTTTATGCTTTAGGAAATAAATTCTCTTCGCCCTGGAAGATCGCGATCAAAAATCCGCGTAAGCCTTCTGTTTTAGAAACGCTGGAATTAAATAACCAATCCGTATCTACCAGCGGAGATTACGAACAGTTTTTCTTAAAAGATGAAAAACGTTACTGTCACATTATAAACTCGAAAACGGGTTATCCTGTTAATTCTGGTGTTACTTCTGTAACGATTATCGATGATAGCGGCCTAAATGCTGATGCCTTATCTACAGCTGTTTTTATCTTAGGGGAAGACAGGGTAGAAATGTTAAAAAAGAAATTCCCTAAAACTAAATTTTATATCAAATAAAGGAAATGGTTATGAAAAACGGAAACCGCAAATCTTTGAGCGTCTTTTCCTTATTCCTTCCGGAAATCAAAGAACTGTTGGAAAAAAAAGATTTTATCGGAATAAAAAGCCTCACGAAAACAATCAACTCTATGGATTTAGCCGAAGGCTGGAGGAGGCTGGAGCCTAATATGAAGATTATTATCTTCAAGTTGCTGGGCACAAAAAAATCAGTTGAGCTTTTTGAGAACCTTCCCTTTAACGAACAAACCCATATAATCAATAACCTTGATAATCAGGAAGTAGCTCAGATTATAAACGATATGGCTCCTGACGAACGCGCTGACCTTTTTAAGGAATTGCCAAAAAAAGTTTCCCGCAAGCTTTTCCTTCTTGTAAGCAAAGAACACGCGATAAATATCAGGGAGCTTATAGATTTTAAAGAGAGCACTGCAGGCAGCCTTATGACCACGGAGTTTGTAGAACTAAAAAAAGATATGACCGCTAAACAAGCGCTCCTGCACATACAGGAAAACCTGCGCGCCGACTATAGAGAAAATATCTATTCTCTTTTTGTAGCCGACGAAAATCATAAACTTATCGGAGTAATCCCGTTACAGGAAATACTTAAAGCCCCTCCGGACATAGCAATAAGAGAAATTATGATCCGGGCTGAACTAATTAAAATTGATGTTGATTCAAATGCTACCGATGTATCTCTATTGTTTAAAAAATATGATCTCTTTGACGCGCCAGTGGTAGATAAAAATAATACCCTAATCGGAATAATCACCGTTGACGACATCGTTGAAAGAATAGAAAAGCAAACCACAAAAGAATTCTACGAAATCGGAAAGATGAGCCCGGAAAACGGTGAAATAATCAGCTATGCCAGGGCCACAACGCTAGATCTGATAAAGAGAAGATCAGGGTGGTTAATTCTACTGCTTATTTTTGATTTTCTTACCGGCACAGTGCTTAAAAGCTTTGAAGCTACGCTTAGCTCTGTCGTGGCATTAACATTCTTCATCCCGATGTTACTTGATACCGGAGGAAACGCCGGGGCGCAGACATCGATTACGATTATTAGGGGACTGGCAACCGGAGATGTAAATCTTAAGAATATAATGCGGGTAATCCGCTTGGAATTTAAAACCGCGCTTTTCATGGGGCTAATCGTAGGAGCTGTTGCATTCGGCAGGGCATTCTTACTGCAAAAGGATTTTGTTTTGGCGGCGATAGTAGGTATTACTATGCTCCTGATCGCATTATTGGCAATCGCCACAGGCGTATTCCTGCCACTATTTTCTAAAAAATTCGGCCTTGACCCGGCCGTACTTGCCGGCCCAATAACCACCAGTATTGTAGATGTGGTCGGTTTAATTATTTACTTTAAGATCGCGCAGATGCTTATGCCTGGGCTAAGGTAAAATGAATATTGCAGAAATAATCGCCTTAAAAAACAAAAGAAAGATCACCATGCTTACTGCCTACGATTACCCCATGGCAAGTTTGGTCGACAAAGCAGGAATTGACATAATCCTCGTAGGAGACTCTCTGGCTAATGTTGTGCTGGGATTGGAATCCACAACCCAGGTGGGAATGACAGAAATGCTGCACCATGCTAAAGCTGTTACGCGCGCCGTAAAAAACAGCCTGGTTGTCGGAGATATGCCTTATGATTCCTATCAAATAAATTCGAATGAATGCGTGAAAAACGCCAAAAGATTTATCCAGGAAGCCAACTGCCAAGCAATAAAATTAGAATGGTTCGAACATTGCCTAGAGGTAACTGAACAGATCATTAACGCGGGTATACCTGTAATGGGGCATATTGGATTAACTCCCCAAACTTCGGACAAGATCGGCGGCTTTATTGTGCAAGGCAAAAGCGCAGAAGCAGCCAAAAAATTAATAAATCAAGCGGTAGAGCTCCAGAAGAAGGGATGCTTTGCCATTGTTTTAGAGTGCGTCCCGGATAAAATTGCCGAACTTATCACTAAAAAGATAAGCATTCCCACCATTGGCATTGGAGCAGGAGTCAATTGCGATGGCCAGGTCTTGGTTATTAACGATATGCTCGGGCTTTTCCAAAGATATACACCGAAATTTGTTAAAAAATATATTGATCTTGCGGCGTTAATTTCAAAAGCTTTAGAAGATTTTAAAAATGAAGTAACTCAGGAAAAATTCCCTACTCACGAACACTCTTTTACTATTCCTGAAGAAGAGCTTAAAAAGATAAATGAAAACTAAGCAACTATCCAAATTTATTACTAGTATACTGACGCTTTGCCTGGCGATAGCTTTCGTAATCAAATTTGCCGGCCCTAACATTTTAAGACAGTATATTTCTTACGGAATCGGAGAATGCAAAAACATTCCTATCCTATGCATGCAGCCAGATGAAAAACTTTTCTCGCCTGTTATTAGCCCAGAATATTTAGCTATTTTAGTCCCGCAAAAATTCCCTAAAATGTCTATCTCTGCCCCCAAAGGCTTTACTTTGGTGCAAGAATTGATAAAAAAAGTTTACTATAAAAAAAGGCATGTTTTTAATCAGGCAACGATCTATCTTCTGCGCCAAGAGCCCTTTGCCTTTATTAAACTTTATCCAGATGTACAAAAACAAGGCGTAAAGGATAACTACGAATTCATACGCAGGCTTATGTACGCTAACCTTAAAAATGTAGAAAATATTACTGACGCTTTCTTCGTAATTATGAAAAGCGTGTTTACGCCAGATATAGGAAATCAGAGTACCGCCAAAATGATTAGATTCACAATCAATGATAAATCAGGGTATATAAACTACACCATGGCTAAACCGGTTAACTATTTCGATTGCAATGTACTTGATGCCCAAGGAAATTTTTTCAAGGTATACATAAAGGATACAGGCGCGCAACTTGATTTAAACAAGGTCTACGGGATACTCTCCACCATAAAACCTGTTGATTAGCCCAAAATCGCGCTTTTATGAATTAAATTATTGACACCCGTAATTTATACTATATAATTTATACTATATAATTTATGCATAAAGTTTTCTAAAATTATGGCTACGGAAAACATAGGAAGGAGTTAACTTTGTTTACATTCGGAGCAAATAAAAGAGAAAATTACCGTACTTTTTTAAATATTCCCTTTACCCTTGATAAAACTGATCCACTAAGTAAAACGGTTACTACTAAAACCCTGATCATCCGGGATATAAGCGAAGATGGCTTATACTTTACATCTGATGAGGTTTTTCCGCTCTCTACAGAATTAAAAATTAAATTTCAACTTCCAAATAACGATACTATTATAAACGCAACTATAAAAGTGTTGCGAATCGAAACACCTGAATTAGAAAAATTTAACATCGGGGCATGTTTTTCCTCTATCAGCGAAATAGATAAAGAGAGAATAAAAAAACTGATTGAACGCATAAATATTAATAATTTACTGGGATTAGCTATTAAAAATAATGCCTCTGATTTACACCTACTTGTAAACCAATCTCCGATTATACGCGTTGACAGCGAACTTGTAGCACTTGAGATGCAGCCATTTTTTCCGGAAGAAATTAAACAATTACTTTATAGCATAATGAGCAAGCAGCAAATCGCGATATTTGAGAAAGATAAAGAGCTTGATTTCGGAATACAATATGATACGCGAACCCGCTTCCGCGTTAATCTACATCAACAAAAAGGTTTTCTAGAAGCCGCCTTTAGGTTAATAAATACAAGGGAATTTTCATACGAGGAGCTGAATATTCCTAATGTTATAAAAGACCTTACCAGGCAGAGGGAAGGATTAATCCTGGTAATAGGGCCCACGAGCTCAGGGAAAAGTACTACAATTTCGGCAATGGTTGATCTAATTAATCACGAAAGAAAAGCAATTATTGTTACTTTGGAAAGGCCCATAGAATATGTGCATACTAACATAAAAAGCATTATTAAGCAGCGAGAGGTAGGAATAGATACCAATTCTTTTGCCTCTGCCATAAAAAGTACTTTAAGGCAGGATCCTAACATAATAATCGTCGGAGAGCTGGACGATATGGAAACTATCGGTACCGCTTTGATCGCCGCAGAAGCAGGATATTTAGTTATCGCTTCCTTACATGCTCCCAGTACCATCCAGTCAATAGACAGGCTGGCAAATATGTTTCCGCCAGATCATCGCAAAAAAATCTTAAACCAAATATCTGGATGCCTTAATGCAGTAATTTTCCAATTATTGATACCTAAAATTAATAAAAAAGGAAGAGTCCTGGCTTGCGAGATACTCATCGCTAATGACGCAGTCAAAAGAAATATCCGTAAGGATGAATTATCTCAAATCAATAATATCATACAAACAGGCAAAGCCTTTAAGATGCAATCAATGACAGAATCAATTACGAAAATTTACGAAGATGGAATTATCGATGGAACGACCATGGAATACTATACAAAAGAAACTAAAGATCTTCGCGAATAATATCTATCGCTAAATTAATCAATAAATTTTAATGCAGAAGAATCCTCGCGAGCAACGCGAGCAAGGATAATGGAAAAAATTGTTTCACTATGTAAGCGTCGTGGCTTTATTTTTCAAAGCAGCGAAATCTACGGCGGATTAAGTAATACCTGGGATTATGGCCCGCACGGTGTAGAGCTAAAAAATAACTTAAAAAGAGCCTGGTGGAAAGCCTGCGTCTACGAAAGAAACGACATCTTTGGCATGGATGCGGCAATCCTGATGCATCCTAAAGTCTGGGAGAGCAGCGGTCATGTTGAGAATTTCTTTGATTTAAAAAGTGACTGCAAAGGTTGTAAAAAACGGTTTAAAACTGAAGACCTAAAAAATAAAACTAAATGCCCGGAATGCTCTGGTGATCTTACAGAATCCCGTCCATTTAATTTAATGTATAAAACTCACCAGGGACCGGTAGAGGATGCCTCTAATATCATTTACCTTAGGCCTGAAACTGCCCAAGGCATGTTTGTAAATTTCCAAAATATCCTGGATTCAAAACACCCTAAACTTCCTTTTGGTTTAGCCCAGATCGGCAAATCTTTTCGCAATGAGATTACTCCGGGAAATTTTACTTTTCGCACCCGCGAATTTGAGCAGATGGAAATTGAGTATTTTTGCCGTCCTCTAGATGCGGAAAAGTTTTATGAAACATGGGTAACAGACCGTTTTAACTGGTATTTAAACCTCGGTATAAAAAAAGAAAACCTACGCCTGCGAGTTCACGCTAAAGATGAATTAGCGCATTACGCTTTAGCCTGCACTGACATTGAATACAACTTCCCGTTCGGCTGGAGCGAACTAGAAGGCATTGCTAACCGCGCTGATTTTGACCTAAGGCAGCACTCAAAAATCAGCGGAAAAGAACTAATTTATTTCGACGATCAGAAAAAAGAAAAATTTTATCCTTTTGTTATCGAGCCTTCCGGCGGAGTAGACCGTGCTGTTCTAGCAGTATTAATTGATGCTTACCATGAAGAAAAGGTCAAAGAAGATACCCGTATAGTGTTAAAATTAAATAAGGAACTGGCTCCTACAAAAGTAGCAGTGTTTCCACTTTTACGTAATAGGGCGGAAATTGTGGAGTTAGCCAAAAAAATAGCTCAAGATTTAAAAAAATCCATTACTACCGCCTATGATGATACAGGCGCAATCGGCAAGCTTTATCGCAGGCAAGACGAAGTAGGCACGCTTTATTGTGTAACTATAGATGTGCAAACATTAGAAGATAAACAAGTAACTGTACGCGATCGTGACACAATGTTACAAGAACGAATCGGGATTGACAAGTTAAAAGAATATTTTTTAAACAAACTTAATATTCAATGACCAAATCCCAATGTCAAATGAAATCCCAATGTTCCAATACTAAAAATTGGAACTTGGAATTTGAAAATTCATTCGTCATTGGAACTTGAAATTTGGATATTCAAAGAAAGGACGGGTTTTAAAACAAATGGATAACAAAAAGTATGTTTATAGTTTCGGTGGCGGCAAAGGTGAAGGCAATGAAAGTATGAAGAATCTTCTGGGCGGTAAAGGCGCAAATCTTGCCGAGATGGCGGGTAACAAGAATTTAATGTTACCTGTTCCTCCGGGATTTACCTGCACCACAGAGGTCTGCACATATTATTACCAGAATAAAAAGAAATACCCTAAGGAATTAAAAACACAACTGCTCAAGGCCTTAGAAAAAATAGAGAAGCTAATGGAACGAAAATTCGGAGATGCCTCTAACCCGCTTTTATTCTCAGTACGTTCAGGCGCTCGAAGATCCATGCCCGGGATGATGGAAACAGTTTTAAATGTAGGGTTAACCGAAAAAACTATTCCCGGCTTAATTAAACAAAGTGGCGGAAACAGCCGTTTTGTTTATGATGCATACCGCCGCCTGATTATGATGTACTCCGACGTAGTTATGGAGAAAGCTGCCGGCATCGAGCCAATTGGCGAAGAGGGAAT
>JAKLQX010000080.1 GCA_022013085.1 Candidatus Omnitrophota bacterium
CTTTCCAAGGCAGATCTTAATTTTGCCTTTTCTGCCGATAGTATGCATTATATCTTCATTGCCCTGGCATCCAGGTTTATTTTAAAAGAGAAATTCAGCCATTTGCGCTGGTTGGGCACCGGATTAATCGTTGTGGGAATAGTTTTTGTAAGTTTAAGTTAGAGGTTAAATATGGATGCTAAGGTTATAGCGTTATTAATTTTTATTATTTCTTACGCGCTTTTCGTAATTTTTCCGCAAAGGCGCACAATAGTTGCTTTGACTGGCAGCCTGCTGCTTGTTTTAACCCAGGCGATTTCTTTTAAGGATGCGTTTTTGGCGGTTAATTGGAATGTGATGGGTATATTTGTCGGTACTTTAATTATCGCCGATGTTTTTATGCAGAGCCGGGTCCCTGCTTATATTGCGGAAATAATTGTTGATAAGGCTAAAAACACCGCCTGGTCGATTTTGTTTATCTGTTTATTAACCGGTGTTATCTCCGCGTTTGTGGAGAATGTAGCTACAGTATTAATTGTTGCTCCGATTGCTTTTGCTTTAGCTAAAAAACTTAAAATTAATCCTACTAAAATGATAATTGCTATTGCTGTTTCCAGTAATTTACAGGGAGCGGCCACATTAATTGGGGATCCGCCAAGTATGCTCTTAGGTGGTTTTGCCAAAATGAACTTTGGGGATTTCTTTTTTTATAAGGGTAGGCCCAGTATATTTTTTGCTGTAGAGTTAGGGGCTTTGGTTTCTTTCATTGTGCTTTATTTTATTTTCAGTAAACATAGAGAAAAGGCACAGCTTATCCCGGTTGAGAAAGTAAAGTCGTGGGTACCTACGGTATTATTGGTAACTTTGATTATTTTTTTGGCCCTTTCCTCATTTCTTGATACAGGTTTTAGTTATATGGCGGGTCAAATTTGCATGATTTTTGGTATTATTGCCTTGATTTGGGAAAAGTTTATAAATAAAAGATCAATAGTTGCCGGGATGAAAGGGCTTGATTGGGATACAACTTTTTTTCTTATGGGTATCTTTATTATCGTAGGAGCTCTTTCGCTTACCGGATGGATTGAGGTGTTGGCTAATTATTTGGCTGGCCTTGTGGGCGGGAATATATTCCTGGGTTATACCGCGATAGTTTTTCTTTCGGTTATTCTTTCCGCGTTTATCGATAATGTTCCTTTTCTAGCCGCTATGTTACCTGTTGCGATGATTATGTCGAGCAAACTGCAGGTCAGCCCTTCTTTATTTCTTTTTGGCCTGCTTATTGGCGCAAGCCTTGGTGGGAATATTACTCCTATTGGCGCATCAGCTAATATTGTTGCCTGTGGCCTGCTTAAAAAAGAAGGCTATCCGGTTAAGTTTACCGATTTTATGAAGATTGGAATTCCTTTTACTTTGGCTGCGGTTACTGCTGCGTATTTATTTGTCTGGTTTATCTGGAGTTAGACTGGAGTTAGATATGCCAAATGATCATGTTTGTTGCTCAAGCTTTGGCAGAGGTAGTGACAGATTATACGGAGATTGGTTTGCTTTGGGCTAACGTGGGAAGGCGCGTGGCTTTATGGATGCCGCTGGTCAGTGTTCCGCAGGTAATATTGGTAGGGTATTTATTTAATAAATTAATAAAGTAAAGGAGGTGATTAAAAATGTCGGTAACAATAAAATATATGCTTAGGCCAGTAGCTCACTGTAAAGAAGGCTGCAGTAGATTGTCCCGGGCACGACGTTAAACTGCCCACTGTTTTCATAAATCATAAGTAAGGCGCATTTTTCAAAGGAAGGGGGTGCTTAATGTTTTGTTATCAATGTGAACAGACAGCGGGTGGAAGTGGCTGCACAAAACTTGGCGTTTGTGGCAAGAATGAAGATATCCAGAGCCTTCAGGATACCCTTTTATACGGTTTAAAAGGTATTGCCGCGTATGCCTATCATGCCCGGGAACTTGGTGCCCATGAAGAAGAGGTAGATGCGTTTATGCATGAGGCGCTTTTTAAAACCGTGACCAATGTCAGCTTTGATTTAAATCAGTATCTGGATTTAGTTTTAAAATGCGGGGCAGTTAATTTAAAGACGATGGAGATGCTCGATATTGTGCATACGCAAAAATTCGGTAATCCTATTCCTACTGCGGTGGAAACCGGAACTAAGGCTGGCCCGGGTATTTTGGTTACTGGGCATGATTTACTTGATCTTGATGAGTTGCTTAAACAAACCGAGGGAACAGGAGTAAATATTTATACGCATAGCGAGATGCTTCCTGCGCACGGTTATCCGCTGCTTAATAAATTTACACATTTAGTAGGTAATTATGGCGGCGCCTGGCAGGAACAGAAGAAAGAGTTTAATGCTTTTAGTGGCGCGTTGCTGGCAACTACTAACTGTGTGTTGATCCCTCCGGAAAATACTTACCTGAACAGGTTATTCACCATCGGTATTACCGGCGTGCCCGGGGCAACGCATTTAAAATCCAGGGATTTTAAAACTTTAATTGAGAAAGCTAAATCTTTGCCGCCTTTATTTAACGCGCCCGGTAAAAAGATCTGGACAGGTTTTCATCATACGGCGATTTTAGGTTTAGCAGAGAAAATAGTTAGTTTAGTTAAACAAGGAAAGATTAAACATTTTTTCTTAATCGGTGGTTGTGATGGAGCAAAACCCGGTAGAAATTATTATACTGAGTTTGCCGAAAAAGTGCCTAAAGATTGCGTGATTCTTACACTCGCCTGCGGAAAATACCGGTTTAACAAACTGGATTTCGGTGATATCGAAGGGATCCCTAGATTAATTGATTTAGGCCAGTGTAACAATGCTTATTCTGCGATTCAGGTAGCTGTGGCTTTAGCCAAAGCGTTTAACTGTACGGTAAATGAATTGCCTCTAACCTTAGTGTTATCTTGGTTTGAGCAAAAAGCAGTTGCCATCCTGCTTACTTTGCTGTATCTTAATATTAAAGGAATTTATATTGGCCCAACACCTCCGGCTTTTCTATCCAAGAATGTTTTTGCTGTTCTGCAAGATAAATTCGACTTAAAATTGATCAGCACACCAAACGAGGATTTAAAGAAAATATTAAAAAAATAACCGGAGGAAAAACAATGGCAGATTTAAAAGATTTATTACAGAGCGCGGATTGGAAAATCGAAAAACATGTTCCGGTTATTGACGCGCCGGATAAAATAAAGAAGGGGGAGGTTTTAAAGTTAGACGTAAGTGTGGGTAAGCAGATAGCGCATCCTAATACTACCGAGCATCACATTAAGTCTATCGAAGTGTATTTTTTGGCAATGGGTGAAAAGTTTCCTTATTCCGTGGCACGTTTTGAGTTTAATACGCATGGCGAATCTGCCCAAGGTCCGAACACCAGTACTATATTTTCCGAGCCAAAAGTAACCACATCTTTTAAAACTGAGAAAAGTGGCCTGATTTTGGCTACATCCTATTGTAATATTCATGGTATTTGGAAAAGTGATAAGGAAATTAAAGTAGAATAAAAGGGTAAAATTTA
>JAKLQX010000081.1 GCA_022013085.1 Candidatus Omnitrophota bacterium
AGATAAAACATAAATCCTCCTTTCGAGGTGTTAGTAATTTTGTTCTTTTAAATAGTTGGGATAGTTCTTCTTGCTTTATTTAACATATACCATATCCTGGAATATAAATGGTGGCAAAGGTATCAACCTCACCCCATATCATCCTAAATAAATGGTTCCAGTTAAACAAGCAGGAAGCAGCAGTCTTTATTGAATGGTTCTGCCGTAGGCAGTCCATAAGGAGGATCGCAGGCTGTCATCCCTACTAGAAAAGAACACAGGTTAACAAAAATATTTTAACATATTATTAACAAATTCGCTCTAGGATATCTAGGGTGAAGATTATACCAGGAGGAAGGATGAACAAACAGGATATGAGGAACTTACAAAAAAGGTATTTTGTCTGGTTGTATAAAACCACCAAAGAGGCATTTGATAAGTACGAGCGCAAGTTTACGCAAACTGAGATTGATGAAGATATTTTGCTTGAGATGGAAAGCACGCTTTTAGGTGCTTATTTGCCGCATGAAAAAGAAGCATTAGAAAAGCTTGTTAATGATTTTAGGGAGTATATCTCTAATAAAGAAAAAACGTGCATGGAATTAAAATACCAAGGTAAGAAAACAAATCCGGATTTTATTTTTCTTGATATGAAGCTTAATACTATTGAGAAGTTAATTACTAAAGAGTTGGGAAGAAGGGCCTTAGAAGAAATTAAAGGACTTTATGAATTAGAGATGATGCAGCGTATATTAAGGAGCACGGAGCATTAAATGTTAATTGACGCGCATAGCCATTGGCTGCCGGATGAGATTATCAGGAATTCCCATTTTTTCCATAAAGGCTGGGGCGATATTGAAACGCAGCTAAAAATGATGGATGAGGCAGGAATTAATAAGGCAGTTTTAAGTTATCCTACAACGGACGCGCATTTAAAATTGGGCAGTATCAGTGAGGTAGCGCATATCTATAATGATAATGTGGGGAAGATCCTTAAACGTTACGGTAACAGATTTATTGGAGCTGCAATTTTGCCAGTAGATAATGCTATCGATATGGTAGGGGAGGCTAAGCGGGCGACTGAAGAGCTGGGGTTTAAGGCAATTTCCCTGGCTTCAAGTTACAACGGGGTCTATCTTGATGATAAAATGTTCTTACCTGTATATAAGCAAGTGGAAGAGAAAAATATTCCGATTTTTGTGCACTCTCAGATTGTCAACCCCATAGGTTATGAGCGCGTTAAAGACCCTTTGCTTACTCCGGTTATTGAGTATGTTTTTGATACAACTATTTCAGTTGGTAAATTACTCATGTCGGATGTCTTACGGCTTTATCCAAAAGTAAATTTTGTTTTTGCCCATTTTGGCGGGGCAATCTGTTATCTTAAGCAGCGTTTTGATGCGACTTACGCTATGCTTAGATCCATGAATTTTGTTAAAGATTTACAAGGCGCGCCATCAGAATATTTTAAAAATATTTACGTGGATACCAGCGGAGATACTACTAAGGCGAATTTCCTGCTTGCTCTTGAACTTATGGGGCCCAGGCGTATTTTGTGGGGCAGCGACTGGCCGGCAAAGAAAGACGTTACCAGCGGTATTAAAGCGGTTAGCGATTTAGATATACCTCAGGACGATAAGGAGAATATCCTGGGGGGAAATTTGGAAAGAATGTTCGTTCTTTAATAACTTGTTCTTTTAATTATGTTTTTAGCAAAAAGCAGAAATCTTATGAATTAATTAAATGGATGAGCACTGTCGTAAGTGAGGAAATGTGATTAATATAGGCTTGACAATGTTCTCAGATATGATACAATTGTTCTCAAATGGAGAACAGTAAGATGCTCAGTTCGTTAATATCTTCCGGCACGAGAAGAAAGATTCTGACGCAATTTTTGTCTCACTCAGATGAGAAATACTATGTCCGGCAGTTGGCGGTTATTCTCGGAGTATCAGTGGGAACAATTCATCGTGAGCTTATTCGGCTGCAGGGTAGCGGTATATTAAATTCGGATAACGTGGGTAATTTAAGGTTTTTCCGCGTAAATAAAGCGTCGCCGGTTTTTAAAGAGTTAAAGCAGATTATCTTTAAAACCGAAGGTGTTCAGGGCAGGCTTAAAGCTGAGTTAAAAAACCTAAAAGGGCTTAAAACTACCTTTATTTATGGATCATTTGCTAAGGGGGAAGAAAATGCGCATAGCGATGTTGATCTTTTTCTTTTAGGTGATATATCCGAAGATGAGTTAATTCAAAAAATAAGTGATTTGGAAGGAGAGTTTGACAGGGAAATAAATTTTACAATTTACACTACTTCTGATTTTAAGAAAGAGATGAAAAGAGGAAGCTCTTTTCTAAAAGATGTAATTAAGAACCCGAAGATTTTTTTAGTTGGCGGTATGGATGTGTTGAATGGATTATAATAAATTTATTGAAGATTATTTATCTAGGGGTTTAATTAAAAAACAGCCTATTGGTTTTGATCAGATAAATAGTTTTATAACACAGTCAAAGCAGGAATTAAAAGATTGTAATAATATATTGGATATAAGCGCAAAAGTAGCCTATTCATCGGCGTATACGGCAATGCTTTATGCGGCACGGGCGTTGATGTTACTTGCCGGGTATAGGCCGTTGGGAGTTAATCAGCATAAGACAGTAATTGAATTTGTTGGTGTATGCGCGGGAGATGAATATAGAGATTTAACCAAGAAGTTTGACGTGATGCGTAAGAAAAGAAATTTGCTTATGTATGAACCTTGGGAAGTTAATGTATCTCCTGCTGATTCCAGAAATGCAGTAAATACTGCCGCGGAGTTTATCGAGTTTATCATAGTTAAGATTAAGAAAGATAATCCGCAGGATGAATTTGAGTTTTAGTTTTTCGTAAATAAAAGCTTATTTAATTAGAAAGAGCTAATGTAATTACGTATCGAGCGTAATTAAAAGAGGAGAAGCTAACATGCAGATGCAGAAGAATATTCATTTGACTGGTAGAGATTTAACGGAGATGGTGCAGCTGAGGCCGGCTGATGTGGGTAAGTATGCGATTGTGCCCGGGCCGCGTGACCGACTCGATGTCTTAATGAAGAAAATAGAAAATCCCGTACGTAATTTTTCTTTTATGGAATACACCATGTACACCGGAACATATGAGGGGATTAAGGTTACCGGGATCAACGGAGGAAGGTTTTCTACGGATACCTCGATTACTACAGAAGTAATGTGTAACGCGGGAATTCAGAATATTATCCGCGTAGGCACTTGCGGGTCACTGGATGAATTTATTAAAGTAGGGGATTTATTTGTGGTGGATGAGGTTATCCGCGGCGACGGGGTAACACCGTATTATGTGGACAAAGATTTTAAAACAGTAAGTGATAAGAAACTTTCTGATCTCTTATTCGAAATTGCTAAAGGCATGGGTTTAACTGTGCATCGCGGTAAGGCTTGGACTACGGATGCTTTATTGCGTGAAACACGCGAGATCGTCGAAGCTAAGCGTAAAGAAGGCGCGCGGGCAGTGGATATGGTTTCCTCGACGCTGCTAACCATTTGCCAGACATATAATATCAAGGCGTGTTCAATATTAGCCGTAAGTGACAACGTAATTACCGGTGAAATGGGTTTTATGAATCCACTTTATTATATGGCGGAAAGTAACTTAATTAAAATTGCATTGGAGTTAGTAAAAAAGCTAGAGGGAAAGTAAAATTTTTGCGGGTGACACGGAGGCGGGTTCCCCTGCCGCCCGCAACGTAAGTGAGGACGGTAGGGTGCCGCAGTGGCAGGACCCGCAAAAAAAAGGACGAATATGAAATTTTCTCCATTATTTTGGCCAATACAATTAAAAGGCAATGTCATCTACATA
>JAKLQX010000010.1 GCA_022013085.1 Candidatus Omnitrophota bacterium
AAAGGTAAAATATCCACCCCACCATCGCCATATTTTGTAAAATAACCAACGCACAACTCGCTTTTATTACCCGTACCTGCCACCAGATAATCTAATGTATTTGCGAAGTAATATAATACCGTCATCCTTAACCGGGGTTTTAGATTTGCTTTAGCAATATCGCTACCTTCAGGATATATATTAGACAAAGTACTAAATATATCACCTAAGTATATTTTCTTAGTTGCTATATTAAATTTTTTTGCCACTTTTAATGCGAAATCTTCGTCTATAGGACTGTTTCCACAAGGAAGTATCAAACCTAATACATTATCACCTAATGCTTTTTTAGATAATACGGCGACACAGGACGAATCAATGCCACCGCTTAACCCTAAAACAACGCCCTTTTTATTTGCTTTTTGGACTTGTTTCTTAATCCACCTTGCTATCTCTTCGGAAAGCCTCATTATTTCGATATCTCCAATATTTTTGCCCAAAGTTTAAGCACAAAAAGCCAAAAAATTTTTAACTCACAGCGGCTATCTTTAAAGCGAATGATCGAGAGAAATTCAAAAGAACCTTTTTTGCCTGTTTTTCAAATTGCTCCTTCTATTGAAATGTGTTTTATAATTAAAATCATCCCATACACTACCTGCCGTTCACAATAGACCTCTGGTTATCGCAATTTGTTATTGCTAAAGTATGGGAAGTAATTTTTCTAGTTCATATTTGGTTAACTGTATTCGATAATCTTCCCATTCCTTTTTCTTTAGTTCTATAAATCTACCGAAGACATGCTCTCCCAATGCCTTTTTGACAAGTTCGCTCTGTTCAGCAATCAAAACTGCTTCTCCTAAACTATCAGGCAAAGAACCAATACCCAATTCTTTTCTTTCTTCACCGGATAAATGATACAGATTTTTCTCCATCGGTTCAGGTAATTTATAACTCTTCTCTATACCTTCTAACCCAGCATGAAGCATAACCGCAAAGGTAAGGTAAGGATTGCAAGCCGGATCAGGACATCTTAGCTCTGCTCTGGTAGCTTTTTCTTTACCAGGATGATAAACAGGAACACGAATCAAGGCTGAACGATTTCTTTTTGACCAGGCAATATAAACAGGTGCCTCATATCCTGGAACAAGTCTTTTATAGGAATTCACCCATTGCGCAAAGATAGCGCTCATCTCCCGCGCATGCTTGAGTTGCCCAGCTATAAACTTCTTAGCTGTATCAGAGAGATGATCCCCATTATCTTTTGAGAAAAAAGCATTCTTATCGCCAGAAAAAAGTGACTGATGCACGTGCATACCGCTTCCATTTTCACCGAATAAAGGCTTGGGCATAAACGTGGCGTATACTCCATATTTCTGCGCTATTTCTTTGACAACTATTCTGTAAGTAATAACACTATCAGCCATATCCAGGGCATCTGCATATCTCATATCAATCTCATGTTGGCTGGGGCCTACTTCATGATGTGAATATTCAATAGGAATACCCATAGATTCTAAAGAAAGAATTGTATCTCTGCGCAGATCACTGGCCACATCCAAAGTTGTCAAATCGAAATATCCTCCTTTATCAAGAATATCTGTGCTTGGTGTATCATTTTTAAAATAGAAATACTCTAACTCCGGCCCAAGATAATAATGGTCAAACCTCACTTTTTTCATTCGCTCTAAAGCCCTTTTCAAAACATATCGCGGATCACCTTCATAAGGCCTTCGATCAGGAGTTAGAATATCACAAATCATCCTGGCAACCTTCTTTTCTTGGGGCCTCCAAGGAAGAATCTGAAATGTATTTACGTCAGGTAAAGCCACCATATCACTTTCTTCTATAGATTGATAACCCGTTATCGAAGATCCGTCAAATCCCATACCATTCTCTAATGCACCTTCCAATTCGTTGTCAGTGATAGAAAAGCTCTTAGCCTGACCCAGAATATCTGTAAACCATAATCGAATAAATTTCACATCCTGGTCTTTGACCATTTTCAATATATCTTCTTTAGTCTTTTTAGCCATCTCATTCTCCTTTCTCCAACATATTATTTTTTCCGAAGTTCACGCCCTATTTTCTCTCGGCAATACCTTTTGAGATAAAATAGACACTTTGCCAACGCATCAAATTTCTCTTTTAATTCTTTTGAAGTCGGTTCCCTCTCCCATAACGTTCGCATTTCGTTAAGATTCTTTTCTATATTCTCCACCATATTTCGCACAAGCATACTAAAACCTTCCAATAACCATTTGTCCTTGCTAGGCTTATCATTTCTACCATCAAAACACTCTTTAAGTACTTTTTTAAGCCACTTTTCGTCTCTTTGATCAATCATGGTTAAAGCTCCATAAAAACAAAAAAGACGTCCCAAACGCAACAACGCTTAGAACGTCTTCGTTCTTTTTTCAAATCTCGCACAAACACTGTGCTTAATTTTTAGGCTTCTACTATTATAGTAAAGTAAAAAATCACGCATTTTGGTAACCTTATTTCTTATCCAATAGCTTCCCCGTCTCGTTCACCTGTTCTAATTCTTATGCATTCCGGCAAATCTAAAAGAAATATCTTGCCATCTCCGATTTTGCCGGTCCTGGCACCTTTAATAATGGCATCGATGGTTGGCTGAACAAAATCCTCATTCACTGCTATTTCCAACCTCAGCTTTTTAAGAAGGTTCACCTCGTGGATAACACCTCTATAAGTTTCAGTGTAACCTTTTTGCTGACCACATCCCAAGGCATTTGTAACAGTCATCTTATGAACATCGGCATCATACAGTGCCTTTTTAACATCTGGAAGTTTATGGGGCTGTATCATCGCTATAATTAGTTTCATCTCTTCGCCTCCTCTTATTCAGTAGTAAATATTTGGAATCCTGCATAGGATTCCATACCATGCTGGGTAATGTCCAAACCTTTTAACTCGTCTTCTCTGGATACACGCAAACCAATAATTTTATCAATAATCTTAAATACCACAAACATAACGCTAAGAACAAAAGCAATTACGATAAATACCCCTAAAGCCTGAACTCCAAGCTGCGTGAATCCTCCACCATGCAATAAACCATTTCTGGCTAAGCCTAAAGCCTTATGCCCAAAAATACCAACCGCTAAGGTTCCCCAAACACCATTCATCATATGCACAGGAACAGCACCAACCGGATCATCTATGTGAACCTTATCAAGAAAGACAGTGCCTACTACCACCACAATTCCACCTATTGCTCCGATAATAATTGCCTCTATGGGATAAACAAAAGCGCAAGGCGCAGTTATCGCCACTAAACCGGCTAATGCTCCATTCATAGTCATAGTAAGATCAGGCTTGCCAAATTTCTTCCAGGCAAAAAACATACCAGCCAAGGCTCCGGCAGCAGCTGCTATGCATGTATTTAAAGCTACATGAGCAATCTGGCTACCGTCACCAACGCTTAGGGTTGAACCAGCATTAAAACCAAACCAGGCAAACCAGAGAATTAATGTCCCTAAAGATGCTAAGGCCATAGAGTGACCCTCAATCGCGTTAGCTGATCCGTCTTTATTATATTTACCAATTCTCGGACCAAGGACAATAGTGCCCATAAGAGCAGCGCTACCGCCAACTGTGTGAACTACGGTAGAACCGGCAAAATCAGCAAAATTAAGCTGACTTAGCCATCCGCCACCCCAAATCCAATGGCCTACCAAAGGATATACTGTTGCTGAGATTAAAAATGAGTATATTAGGTATGCCTTGAATTTCATTCTCTCTGCTACTCCTCCGGCAACAATAGTGGCCGCCGCCCCGCAGAAAACTGCATGGAAAAGCCAATTGGCATAAAGAGGTAAATTCCCAACATGGCCTTCTGCTCCAAAAAGGAACCATCCTTTAAAACCCATAAATCCATTACCGGCCCCAAACATTATGGCATACCCAAACATAAAAAACCCCATACATGCCATACAAAAATCTAAGAAATTATTCATGAGGATATTACATGTATTTTTTGTTCTGATTAACCCTGCCTCAAGCATACCAAAACCTGCCTGCATTATAAAAACCATAAACGCAGCAATCATTACCCATAAAGTGTCGATACCTGCTTTACTGGCATATGCTACCTCTTCATCTGCAAAAGCAATGCCAGAAAAAATACTGCATATACCTAACAATAGAATCGCAATTACTGCATGCCTAACTGCTTTTATCCGCATCTTACCTCCTCGTTTTATTTGATTACTCAATTGATAAAAATAGAGTAAAAAAATTTACCTACTCTTCAACTTTTCCTTCCTTAGTACTTTCATCAACATTTTTCCTTCCCTCCTTTTTTAAGGTTAAAAACCAAACGCCAACGTAAATCCACCATAAAATTTATCATCTTGATTACCATCGTTTGAATCTTTTAAATCTCCAAAAGGAACAGAATAGTTAGCATTTGGGCTAAAAGATATCTTCTCGGTTAAAGGAATAGTCAACCCCACTCCTATAGCTACATCTCCACCATTTCCATTTATAAAAAGCTCATGGTTGTAACCAACATGGCCGCTTAAATTAAGCGCTATAGGGCTTTCGCCTAAAGGAAGGTTATGACTTAATCCTAATACAATGTAATCGCCATCTCCACCACCTGAATCTTCCTCGCCATAGTCGTGATACCATACCAAGGTAGACGATAAAGGCATATTCAATCCGGCCCCAACATAAAACTCCTTGCTGGCTGTATCAGCAGGGGGGAAATCATAATAAGTATGTCCTATTGACAAGCTAAATTTGTCAAACTCATGAGTATAATCTATGGCATAATCAACTTCATCTGAATTCAGACTATCATCAGCATCAATGTCAAAACTTCCCCACACACTCGCAGTGAATCCGTAAGCACTGACATATATCCCTTGTTGCATTACCGGGTCGTCATCTAAAGTAAATCCTCTCCATATATATTTAGAGTTCATAGCGATATCTGCACTTACTTCTATAGGTAGGTCTTTAAGCACTCCTACTTCTTCTTCTGCATATGCATTAATGGACACCAAAGACGCAAATGACAAACAAACCATAAGCACGACTACCAAAATTCTTTCTTTCACTAAACACATAACCATTCTCCTTTCTTCTTCACGTCAAATAAAAAAGGCGTCCAATCTTGCCTGCCATCGCGGCATCAAATTGGACGCCTTCGTCCAGATAAATACTTACTTCGTAGTCAAACTTTCAAAAAATAAAAGCGTTCCTTCTTCGAACGCCTTTGTCTTGACACAACAACGTGTCTTTGAAATCTTTATTATCCTCTACTCATAAAAGTAGATATTTGCCATTTTTGGTAACCTTTGTTTTACATTTATTCCACCACTTCTTCATTATTCTCTGTTTGTACTTGACAACCATTACATGCGAAATGTCTAATTTTTTCCCTGTCTCCCTCACTGTGTATCCCCCCAGTATAAACGAAAATACTTCCTTTTCTCTTTTGGTAAAACCGTTATTTTTTATATCTTCGATAACTAGATGCCTATCTATAATTTTGTCCAAAGGTTCTTTTGTATCCGGCAATATGTCCTTTAAGGTACCCCCATATTCATTAATAGGCGCTTCCAAACTTACAATTCTTGCCTTTTCTCTTTCTTTCCTGAGATAATTTAATATATGGAATTTACAACCCTTGACTATATAAGCATCGTTTATACCAGCGGGTACGCCATCTTTAAAGTGGTTCCACAGATGAATACACATCTCTTGATATAGGTCCTCCTTATCAATAAAGAAACCATGACCATTACGGCTCTTTGCTATTCTTTTCAGTCTTGGAGATATTTTCTTCAATAATGTTTCAAAGTCCATATCAAACCACACCCCTAAAATGAAAACGGCGTTCTACGCCTTACCTTGGCAATAGAACGCCGTTGTTCTAAAAAAGAAAAACGTCCCTCCTAGCAGACTTTGCTACTAAAAAGGACGTCCTTATCCAGTTTTTCTAACTTTGAAAGAAAGGGCTATAAAATGAAAAAGGCGTTCTTTCGAACGCCACATTGTTCCCTTTCTTAAAGCGCTAACATTGCACTTTCAGAGTAAAGGTTACCATAGAAACTTAAATATGTCAAGCTTTAATTTTACATTTTACATTTTCATTACAGAGAAACCCATTAATTACATGTTTTTTAATTCTTTTGTGAGTATGATAGCCTCTGCGATCTCTCGCATTGTCCTGCGGGTATTCATACTCTGTTTCTGGATTTTCTTATAGGCATCTTCACCAGAGAGTCCGGTTTCCTTCATCAATATATCCTTTGCCCTCTCGATTAACTTGCGAGATTCGAGTTCCTCCCTGATAATTTTTGTCCTAGTGATTAATTCAGCATTTTTAATGGCCACTGCTGCCTGGTTTGCGACAGTTGTTAATATTTTAATTTCAGCTTGAGTAAACCTATGGGGCTTTGAGGTATAACAATTTATTACGCCAATTGGCTCACCCTTAATATTTAAAGGAACGCTTAGCAAGGAGCATAATTTTTCCTTTTTTGCAATTTCTTTATTTATATAGCGGGTATCTTTTTTGACATCCTGAACCACCATGGGGCTATTTTCCTTAAAAACTTTCCCAACTATACCTTGCCCTATCTTTATATTGGGTTTCTTATTATAGGCCGCACTTACGGATTGGGTTGCTCTAATTACAAGTTCATTTTTATCCTCATCCAAAAGCATCAATGAACATATCTTGGAGTGCATTACTTGAGCGGTTACTGTTACAATAAGCTTTAAAATATCCTCTAGATATAACTCGTTTGTAATAGCCTTGCTGATAGCCATGAAGGCATCGATTTTTTGGGTATTAATCTCTTCCTTTTTGCTCTTTCCCATACCAACCTCTATTTTTTTTATTTATCTTTATCACAACTCTTTTATTCACAATTAGTTACTTATAGCTACTTATTTTAAGTGTCCACCCCCACCATCGCCTCCGCCAGGCTCTCCATAGTCTTACTATAACGCAACCAACGGCCATCCGAAGGTACGCAATAGTATACGTAGCTTCTTCTTGCCTTTTCCGCCTGTTTCGCCTGTATCGGCGTCGTTTCTTTCGTTTTCAACCATTTTAACCCCTCTTCGTAAGAAATAACAAGCTTATAAGAAAACTTTTGCCAATCCCTTATCCAGCAATTCCTGGTTAAGAAAATTGCCTGAGGCAGAAATTTCCTCCGGGCTGGATTTGCCGCTGGAAGAGTAAAAAATATCGGTTAAATACCTGTCGTATTTGTCAACTGTGTTCTTGCGGGTTTTTACGATAATAAAATTGCAACCGCGCAGCCTGCCCTGAACAAAGTGTTTGGCGCGCTGGCCTGCCGCGCTTGAAAGCTCAGGACAATCAATCCCTCGCAGCCGCAGTTTCTGACGGATAAAAAATCCAAATCCGCAGCCGATAAGTGCCCAGAGGGTGTCCCCGTCAATAATCTTTTCCACCTCGGCTGTGTAAGTAAAGATTTCGTCTTCGCCCACAGGGGCCTTTTTGATTTCAATTTTTTGGTCTTTGATATTCGCATTTTGAATTTCTACGATATCGCCTTCTTTCAGGCACAGTTTCTTTCCCTCCGGAAATTCTCTGCGCAGCTGAAAGCCGCAGTCAATAGCAAGCTGAGAGTCTTTTATTGTGATAATCCGCCTACAATTAAGCGCCCCGCGCACGTAGCTAAGAACTGAGGCCTCTGTTGCTTTCGGTGGCTTTGGTGCCTGTTTTGCTTTAAGCCGGGCAATTTGTTTTTTAAGCTGGCGGACGTTCCAGTTGTTTTCTAATGCTTTTTGTTCAAACTGTTTGCGCGCCTTTTCATCCTCAATCGCAAGAAGAGAGACAAAATGGCTCCAGGACAATTGCGTCAACGTTGACGCTTTTGGGTAGGCCCGGCAAAACTGCACGCTGCGCTCGAGGGAGCGTTTGCCAATGCGCAAGTCGAGCGAAAGCCGTTCAATAAGGTGCTCGCCGTAACCGGCGCGTCCTTTGTTTTCTAGCGCGTGCTCGAAAATGTATTTGCCTACCCGCCAGTACCGCAAGACCGTCTCGTGCTTAATCAAAAACTCCAGCTCGCTAAATTCCTTGCGAATTTTGGCAACGAGAGTTTTATAACTGTTGGTTTTTGTAAGAATAGTTGGGCTCACGGCTGGTAATCCTTAATCGTCACCGCTTTTCCCCGAAGCTGCACAATTACCCGCTGGCCCTTGCGCCAGTTTAAGTGCCGAATGATATCCTTCGGGATTGTCACAAAATACGTCTCCGAGCCGCCGGTGGTGTTGATTTTTCGAATATCGTCCTTTCGAATCATAATACTCCTTTCGTATATACGAGATATATATTACGTATATACGTAATTATACTTCGAATAAAAAAGCCTGTCAAGTACAGCCTGCCCCGATGGCTTGTTTTCGAAGAAAATAGTAGGGGATGGCTAACAGCTTTTTAAAATGATCGCTATCCCTATTTTTGAGCATGCCTGGGATTTGGGCTTCCGATTCCGTGCACAACTATCGCGCCTAGTTTAGACATAGGTCAAGTGAATTTATTCATAACTCGTTTGACTGCAGACATCTCAGCAGAACCGACACTATTTATTTTATTTGCCTGTTCAAGGCTTAATGCAGTACCTTCAATATGCGTAGAGTGGTGCGACTCAAGTATAAGAGCCCTTTTCTGCATATCGGCGATCCAGTCATCCTTGAGCTTTACCGCATCAAAAAATCCCCGCACACGCTCAATTTCCACAAGCGTCTTATTGATCTTTGTGCTAATAGTAAATTTAGGTTAAATGCCATCTCTACACCCCATTATTATTAATGTACCATAATGCCCTATATCCATGTCACAGTAACGTGCCACAGTATGTTACAGTAAAAGTCTATCTCATTGGAGCCAATACTTTCACAAATTCCGCCACAACGTGGAAGTCGCCCTCTTGAACGTTCTCCAAAACGATATCTTGAAAATCTTTATTATCTGGGCGTAAGATGATTTTTACATGTCGAAACGTATCTTCTGTTG
>JAKLQX010000082.1 GCA_022013085.1 Candidatus Omnitrophota bacterium
ATCCCGGAAATCATGGCCCCAATGGCTGATGCAATGGGCTTCGTCGATGACAAAGAATGACAAAGCGGCTGATCTTAATAATTCCATGGTCTCTTCGGTTTGCAGGCGTTCAGGGGAAATATACAGGAGTTTAACCTGGCTGTCGCGGATGCGCTTGATCACCACGCGCTGGTGGCTCGCGGTCTGACTGGAGTTGAGACATTCGGCGGGAATGCCCATGTCTTTGAGGCCGTCGACCTGGTCTTTCATCAAGGAGATCAGGGGTGAGATGACCACAGCCATGCCTTCTTTGAGCAAAGCAGGAAGCTGAAAACAAAGGGATTTGCCGCCGCCGGTGGGCAAGATGGTCAGGGTTTCCCGCTCGTCGAGAATGGCGAGGATAGTGTCTTCCTGCCAGGGGCGGAACTGAGTATAGCCCCAATAGCGCTTTAGGCAGGCGAACATTTCGTTGGAGATGTAGTTGGTTTGGGGCATGGAAGAGGTAATTTATGTATGCAAGGCTTTCATAACAATTTCTGGATCAGCTTCTACTATCTTGAGCAAAGCCAATGCGGGACCTTCGGGTCTTCTTCTGCCCTGCTCCCAATTCTGCAAAGTATCAATGCTGACCCCGATCATATGGGCAAATTTAACTTGAGATGTATGTAGCTTCAAACGGATATTTCTTACCATTACAGGATTGAATTTGAAAACTCTAGCGGGTTTCCGCTTACCGGCATGGATTCCCCTAGCCTGATCGATGCTCGTTAATAAATCTTTAAAATCCTTATTTCTCATATTTCTCCTAGCAATTCAAGTATACGTCAATGGCGTATACTTGTCAAGGTGATTATTTATAATAACCCCTTTTCTTTAAAACTCATAAAGCTGTCTTTGGTAACGATAATATGGTCAAGGACTTCTATCCCCAGGATCTTTCCGGCTTCGGTTAAGCGCTTGTTAACTGTCAGGTCATCTTCTGATGGGGCAAGGTCTCCGGAAGGATGGTTGTGCGCCAGAATAACTTGTACCGCTAAATATTTAACTGCCGGCTCAAAGACCTCACGTGGGTGGACAAGGCTGGCGTTGATCGTGCCAACAGAAATAATTTCCTGGTGGATCTGTTGATTACGGGAATCCAGAAAAAAGACCACAAAATGTTCTTTTTTACTTACGCGGATATCTTTAAGATTATCAAATACATCTTGCGGAGAAAGAAGCTGGGAGATATTGACTTTTTTATTCTCAAAGATCCTGCGGCCGAGCTCCACGCAAGAGAGTAATTCGCAAGCCTTGGCTGGGCCGATACCAGAGATCTTTCTAAATTCTCCATAGGAGAACTCGCTAAGTTTTTCTAAGCTGATCTTGCGCAGAAATCTATTAGCGAGCGCTAAAACGCTCTCCCCTTTCTTGCCGGTACGCAGGAGAATCGCCAGTAATTCTGTGTTTGATAGCCTCTGCGCGCCGTATTTAATGAGCTTCTCCCGCGGGCGTTCTATTCTGGGGAGATCGCGGATAGTTAGATTTTGTCCTGTCATAGTTTCTCCTTCTGTGACAATAGACGCAGGAGTTGGGAAAATCTAACAAATTAAAATAAAAAGGGACGGTCCCCATTCGGGGACAGTCCCTGTATTAACTTTCTGAGATTCTTCGGTCGCGTTGCTCCCTCAGAATGACGATGATGTCGTTGCGAACATGCTAAATACTTATTTTTTCTTCTTATCTTTCCCTAAAATATCCTTCAACTCTACCATAAACTGGCCTACATCTTTAAACTGCCGGTAAACTGAGGCGAAGCGCACATAGGCTACATCATCGATCAATTTTAGCTTATCCATGACTAGCTCGCCTATCCTGCTGGATAAAACTTCGCGGTCACTTTTTTTCTGGATCGCGCGCTCAACCTGAGTAACGATATCTTCCATCTTCTCAACACTCACCGGCCTTTTTTCGCAAGCGCGGATTACCCCAGAGAGCATTTTTTTGCGGTCGAATGACTCCCTGCGCCCATCTTTCTTAATCACCAGTAAAGAGATCTCCTCAACATATTCATAAGTAGTAAAACGCTTACCGCATTTCAAGCACTCCCGTCTACGCCTGACTGCTGATTCTTCCGCAGTAGCGCGGGAATCCACTACCTTATCTTCTTTATAACCGCAAAAGGGACATTTCATATTTTTCTTATTTTTATTTTTGCCTGTTTTAAGAAATCCGCGGACATTTTATCCGGATAACCGTCGGCAATAACAATTTCTTTTATTCCGGCATTAATCAGCATTTTGGCGCAAATCACGCAAGGTTGATTCGTGGCATAAAGTGTCGCGCCTTTAACGCTGATCCCATGCAAAGACGCCTGGATCAAAGCATTCTGCTCAGCATGCAGCGCGCGGCATAATTCATGACGCTCGCCCGAGGGAATCTTTAATTTTTGGCGCATGCAACCGATCTCAACACAATGTTTTAATCCGCTGGGTGCGCCATTATAACCTGTAGCCAAAATTCTTTTTTCACTGACTAAAACAGCTCCGACGCTACGACGCAAACAAGTTGATCTTTTTGAAACAAGGTGCGCCATCTCTAAAAAATATTCATCCCAGCTTGGTCTACGCTTAGCAACAATTTTCTTTTTCACCCAGCACCTTCTTTCTTATTTAATTTATTAAACCATATGATTTCAATATTCGAATTAACAGAAGGTGCTGGGTTCATTTTTATAGTAACTCCGAATATAATGGAAATTTCTTAGCTAAGCTGATGGTTTCTTTTTTAATTTTAGCCAGCTTATCTAAATCACCCTGAGTAGATAAAGCATCATTAATAAGCCCGGCGATTATCTGCATCTCTTTTTCTTTCATCTTACGCGTGCTTACTGCCGGAGTGCCCAAACGAATACCGCTGGTTACTGTCGGGCTTTTGTCATCAAAGGGAATCATATTTTTATTCACTGTGATATTTACTTCTCCCAGAATTCTTGAGGCATCCGCGCCCGTAACGTTTTTAGGATTTAAATCCACCAGCATTAAATGCGTATCCGTGCCACCGGAAACAATACGAAAACCTTTTTTCTCGAGAGCAGAAGCTAATTCCTTGGCGTTCTTAGTTAGCTGAATTTGATATTGTTTAAATTCGCTAGTCAAAGCTTCAGCAAATGCCACGGCCTTAGCCGCGATAACATGCATTAAAGGCCCGCCTTGTATGCCGGGAAAAATCTGGCTGTCAATTTTTTTGGCAAACTCTTTTTTACATAAAATAAATCCCCCACGCGGGCCACGTAAAGTCTTATGCGTTGTAGAAGTAACAAACTCCGCGTAAGGCACCGGCGATGGATGAATTCCGGCAGCCACTAAACCCGCGATATGCGCCATATCCACAAATAGATACGCACCCACGCTATCAGCAATCTGACGGAACCTTTTAAAATCAATTGTTCTCGGATACGCGGAAGCACCGGCTAAAATCATCTTAGGTTTATGTATTTTAGCCAATTCCTGAATCAGATCATAATCCAAACACTCTGTCTTTCTATCTACGCCATAACCCACCATTTTATAAAACATCCCGGAAAAGTTATGCGGATGCCCATGCGTAAGATGGCCGCCAGCAGCTAAATCCATTGCCAAAACAGTATCTCCTGGATTACACGCTGCGAAATAAACCGCCATATTTGCCTGAGAACCAGAATGCGGCTGAACATTTACATGCTCCGCTCCAAATATTGTCTTCGCTCTCTCAATTGCTAAGCTCTCAACAATATCAACATTTTCACATCCACCATACCAACGCTTACCCGGGTAACCTTCAGCGTATTTATTAGTCAATACCGAGCCTTGCGCCTCTAATACCGCTAAAGATGCGAAATTCTCCGAAGCAATCAACTCTAAATTCTCTTCCTGCCGCTTAAGTTCTTTTCTAATCGCCGCAAAAATCTCTGGATCCGTTTCTTTTAAATGTTTCACTTGGCACTTCTCCTTATTTTTTTACCTAATCCATCAATTAATTTAACTCTTCTTAAATGCCTACCACCTAGAAATTTAGTCTTTAACCAAGCTGTAACCATCTTTTTAGCTAAATCCGCTTTTACAAATGCTGAACCCAAAACCAAAACATTGCTATCATTATGCTCGCGGCTAAGTTTAGCGATCTTAAGATTATCACAAAGTGCGGCGCGCACCCCAGGTAATCTATTAGCAACTATAGAATTGCCGATACCGCTTTTACAAATAAGTATGCCTTGTTTAGCTTCACCGGAAGAGATCATTTTTGCTAGAATATAAGCATACACAGGATAATCACAACGCTCCTTAGAATATGTGCCTAAATCTTTTACGCTGATTCCTTTTTTATCGAGATAACTTAACAGCTTTTTCTTTAAAGCAAATCCGGCGTGATCTGAAGCAATAAGTAGTGGACTCATATGATTTTACTTATCCTTTCTACGGCATCTTTAATCGTTAAGAAAGTATCCTGGTAAAACTCTAGCGAGCTTCCGGCAGGATCAGTGATATTTAAATTACTATCGTTTATTTTAGCAAATTCCTTTAATAAAAAAAGCCTATTTTTTACTTCCGGAGCAAGCTGTAGAATTTTATCCTCATGCGCATCCTCCATCACTAGAATAATATCCGACTGATCCACTAATTCCTGAGTTACCCTCTGGCTGCGGTGATCTCCAACATCCATACCCTCCATTGCCAATACCTCCCGCGTTTCTGTACTGGCACCCATACCTGCTGA
>JAKLQX010000083.1 GCA_022013085.1 Candidatus Omnitrophota bacterium
ACAGTAACCTTTGTGGCTAAGGAACGCGGGATGGTTTTAGCTGATGGCCCAAAATATTGCGGGAGAATTGTAGTTAAAGACTTAGGCATACCGTTATAATGAACCTGGCGATTTTCTCGCTCAAGTCGATTTTTTAACGCCAATGATCTTTCGCATTTCGGTGGCTGCTGAACTCGCGCTTTTTGCTCTAGCAAAAACCGCTCAAACAGCATCGCCGTTCCGAGATTGCCTCGCCTTTGGCGGGGCCTCGGAATTCCCGAAATACTCAAGCTCCATTGGCTAAAATCGACATTCGCTGCGAAAACCAGCAGAGTCATTTTAATTTATATTGCTAGCGGGTGACTGTCGAGACAGAGCCCTTGCCGCGCGCAATCCGCCTACGGCGAGTGAGCACGGTGAGGTGGCTCGGCAGGCAGGACCCGCGTAAGCTAATAATATTTTGCAATAAATTTCATATCCTGTTGCTATTCTTACGTTTTTATCCTTGAAATCATTTGCCTGGGTGTGACTTATATGATATTATATTTGTTTATTGGAGCTTGGTATAGACAGGAGGGTTAAGATGGATTGGAAGGTGTTTGTTGCTACTTTTGGAGCAGTATTTTTCGCGGAATTAGCCGATAAGACCCAGCTTGTAGGTATTGGCATGGCAGCTAAAACCGGTAAACCTGTCTCTGTATGGTTAGGCTCAGTAAGTGCTTATATCATTGTTACAGTGATTTCGGTTTTCTTGGGTGCGCTTATGGCTAAATTTATCAAACCGGAGTTGATTCGCTATATTGGCGCATCCCTCTTTATTATTATAGGAAGCTTAATGTTGCTTAAGGTAATTTAAAAGGCCCATGTTTCACAGACTAGAAGAGTATATTTATAATTTAGTTACCAATAAGATACAAGGGCCAATGGCAGTATTTTTAAGGGGATTTTTGTTTCTTTTTTCTCTTGTCTACGGCTTAGGGGTAATTATTTTGGCGTTTCTCTATTGCCTAAAACCCGCGCGGTTTCATGCTTTAGTAATTAGCGTAGGTAATATTACTTTAGGCGGCACAGGCAAGACTACTTTTGTGGAGTATTTATCCGATAAGTTAATCTTAGCAGGCAATAAAGTCGCGGTGTTAAGCCGGGGTTACAAAAGAGATCTGCGCAAGCCAGGTTCACAAGGCTTAGGAGATGAACCGGCAATGTTGCAAAGAAAATTTCCGCGCCTGTTTGTAATTGTTGATAAAAATAGGGTAAGAGGTGCAAGGCGTGCGATCAAAGAGTACGCAGTAGATACGCTGTTACTAGATGATGGTTTGCAGCAATGGCGGATATTTAAAGATTTAGAAATAGTTACCATTAATGCGCAAGACCCTTTTGGTAACTATTTATTATTGCCGAGGGGTTTTTTACGCGAGCCATTAACTGCTTTAAAGCGGGCGGATATTTTTGTGTTGACTCAGGTTGACCTGGTTTCAGATACAGATCTTTTAACTGCTAAATTAAAAAGCATAAATTCCCGGGCTTTAATTGTAGAGTCAGTGCATAAGCCTGTGGGATTTACAAGCGTAGATAAGGCAAATGAATTTTTAACTTTGGATGCTTTGCGCGGTAAACAAGTAGCAGTATTCTCTGGCATAGGAAACCCGCAAGGCTTTGAGAGTTGCATATTTGCTTTGGGGTTACATATCGGAAAAGCATTTAGATTTGCTGATCATCATGATTATACTCAGGCAGATATGCACGGAATTATAAAAGAAGCTAAACAAAGAAATTTGGAAGCTATTATTACCACGGAAAAAGACGCTGTAAAGATTAGAGAATTAGCTGTCCAAGGCACTTCTATATTAGTCTTAGATATAAAACTTAGTATAACTAAAAATGAAGCAGAATTTAATCGCAGATTACTTAAGCTGTGCCCTGTTTAGGGTAGCAAGTTTTTTTACTTATTTGCTACCTTTAACTGTCAGCCTTTTTATCGGAAGGAGGCTGGGGGATCTTATTTATTTTTTTGATCGACGGCATCGCGCTGTTGCCTATGCGAATATCGCTAAAGCTGTAGCGGATAAAAATGATGCTAATTTAACTTCGAGAATTACACGTAAGGCTTACCAAGCATTTGGCCAGAATCTCATCGAGATATCGATTATCCCGCGCATAAATAAAGAGTATCTTAATAGGTATATTCATATTGAGAACAAAGACTATATTGACGCAGCTTTTAAAAGAGGCAAAGGTGTAATCTTTCTAACTGTGCATGGGGGTAATTGGGAACTTTCTAATGTCATCTGCGCTACTTTAGGATTTCCTTTTGTTTTGTTTATCCGTGACCAAGGTTTTGCGAAGCTTAATGCTTTACTTAACTCTTATCGGCTTAAGCTAGGGGCTAAGATTATTCATAAGGAAGCCGGTGTACGTCAGCTGATTGAAGTGCTTAAGAATAACCAGTCGATCGGGATGATGATGGATCAGGGGGGTAAAGTAGGTGAGTTGGTAAAATTTTTCGGTAAAGAGGCTTCCATGTCAATAGGGGCAGTAAAATTGGCATTAAAATATGATTGTTCTATTATCCCGACTTTTTATACACGTGTTAAAGGTCCTTACGCCAAAGTAATCCTGGATCAGGTTTATACAGTAACGAAAACTAATGACCCTCAAAAAGATTTAAGGGATAACCTGCAGAAGTTGACCCATATCTATGAAAAATATATTCGGCAATATCCGCATGAATATCTCTGGACTTATAAAATATTCAAATACGGTAAAGAAAGAAAGATTATGATTCTTTCTGACGGTAAAACTGGGCACTTGCGCCAGTCTGAGAGCGCAGCTAAGTTAATTATTCAGCAGTTGGCTAATCGGGGAATAAAAACTACTTTAAATATCCAGGAAGTAAAATTCCGCAGCAGCATATTTAGGCATATTTTCAGTTTGTTGATTATCCTAAGCGGTAAATATCCATCCCATGGTTTTTTGTTTATACTACGCAATGCTCTAACTGTCGAAAGTTGGCAGGGCCTAATGGATTATAAGCCGGATATTATTATTTCTACCGGTGGGAAATTAAGCGCGATAAATTATTTCCTGTCTAAAGAAAATCAGGCGAAGTCTGTTGTTTTGATGCGCTCGGTTTTATCAGATTTAAAGAAGTTTGATCTAAAGATTATTCCTAAGCATGACCGGCCACAAGGCCGTAGTTTGGTTTCCAGCACGATAATCACTGAAGGCGCGCTTAATTTAGTTGATCCTAATTACTTAAATGAAAAATCAGAAAGATTAAGAAAGTCAGGCCTTATCAAAGGTGCGCTATCTTCTTTAGCTATTGGCGTGTTAATTGGAGGAGATAGCAAAGGTTTTTCTATCAGCATAGAGGCAATTACCCAGGTTATTCTTCAGCTTAAAAAAATAGCTGAAGAATTAGATGCGGATATTCTGCTTTCTACTTCCCGGCGCACTACAGAGAAGATAGAAAAAGTAATTAAAAGCCAGCTAGCTGATTATTCGCGCTGTAAGCTTTTAGTTATTGCCAATGAAAATAATCATGCTGATGTTGTTGGTGGGATATTAGGAATAAGCAATATTATTATCAGTTCGCCGGAGAGTATCTCGATGGTCTCGGAAGCAGTAGCCAGCGGGAAATATGTGTTTGTATTTAAGATTGGTAGGCTTAGCAGAAAGCACCGGTATTTTTTAAGGAATTATCAAAATAAAGGTTATATATATTTAAAAGCAATCCAAGATTTAGCTTTTAGTATGAAAGAAATATGGCGTAATAAGCCTGAAATAATTTTGCCGAAGGATAACTTAAAAGCGGTAGAGGGGTTAAATAAAATATTATGAACCCCGCACCTTCTTGGAACTTAAATATTAGTAGGTGTGAGGTTAAAATAGTGGACAAAGGAGAAGGTGCGGGGTGAAGATTTTACAAATATTACCTGAACTTAACGTAGGCGGAGTGGAAACTGGTACGCTAGATTTATCCAAATATCTGGTACGCCTAGGGCATAAGGCAGTAGTGGTTTCTGCCGGTGGCTCCCTAGTCTCTGAACTTGAGGCAAGTGGCGCTAAACATTATACCCTGCCTGTACATAAAAAATCCATTATCTCGGTGTTTAAATTAATCCCGCAATTAGCTGAGATAATCAAGAAAGAGGAAATTGACATAGTGCATGCCCGTTCCAGGGTGCCTGCTTGGATTGCTTATTTTGCCTGTCGAAAGACCAAAGCAGTGTTTATTACTACTTGCCATGGTTATTATAAGATGCACCCTTTTAGTTTGGTTATGGGTTGGGCAAAGAGGGTAATTGTTTTAAGCAATGTAATTGCCAGGCATATGATTGAAGATTTTGCTGTGCCTCATGAACGCATTAGGCTTGTGCCGCGTAGTGTGGATTTAGAGAGATTTAAATATCTTGACCCTAAACTTAAACGTAAAGAAGATTTTAATATCGGGATCATCGGCAGGATTACTCCTTTAAAGGGGCATTTACATTTTATTAAAGCTATGGCGCGTATCTCGCGTTTAGTCCCGCGCCTAAAGATTTGGATTGTAGGAGATGCCCCGGCATCTAAGGAGGCGTATAAAGAAGAGGTGCAAGTTTTAGTGCGTAGGCTTGGGCTTTGGCATTGCACGGAATTTTTGGGTACGCAACGCGATATTCCCGGGATATTAGCGCATCTGGATCTGGTGGTTTTAGCAACCACCACTCATGAGGCATTTGGCCGGGTAATTATTGAGGCCCAAGCAGCAGGTGTTCCTGTTGTGGCTACTCAAGTCGGGGGGGTAGTTGATATTATTAAGGACGGTAAGAATGGTTTTTTAGTGCCGCCGGCTGATCCTAAAAGTATGGCTGATGCAATAATGCGTGTTTTTAAAGATGTTGAATTAGCTAAAGAAATAGCAGAAAATGCTTATGCTCAAGTTAAAGAAAAATATAATATAGAGTTAATGGTCAAGAATACTTTAGATGTTTACCGTGATGCTTTAAGTAATTTTAAGATTTTGATAATTAAGCTTAGTTCTTTGGGCGACATCATCCTTTCTACAGCTGCTTTAAGGGCTATGAGGGAGAAATTTTCTTATGAGAATTTTAAGATTAGTTTTTTGATTGGCGAAGAATCTAAAGATATACTTTTAAGAAGCCCGTATATTGATGAGTTATTGGTTTGCGACCTAAAAAATAAAGACAAAGGATGTAAAGGCTTGTGGAGTATTGGCTGGATTTTGCGGAAGAAGAATTTTGATATAGTCATTGATCTGCAAAATAGCCGAGCAAGCCACGTATTATCTTATTTATCCGGTTGCATTAATCGCTACGGTTATGATAACAAAAAATTTTCCTGCCTGCTCAACCATAGCATTCGAGATGAAAAACCTCCAATGGATCCGGTAACGCATCAATTCCGAGTTTTGAAAATGTTAGGGATAGATCTTTTGGATAGCTCACTTGAACTTTGGCCTTCTGTCGAGGATACCTTGCACATAGAAGATCTTTTAAATGCCCAATGGCTTCCTGAGGCGCAGAAGATTGTGGGGATTAATATTAGTGCTTCTAAAAGATGGAGTACAAAAATTTGGCCGCGAGAATATTTGATGCGGTTTTGCGTTGAGTTAGGCTTGCAAGATATTCGCGTAGTGATTACTGGGACAGCTGATGACCTGGTTTACGCAAATATGCTTATAAGTTCACTTAAAAATACCAAGATTATTAATGCCTGTGGCAAAACTACTGTGAATGAGTTAGCGGTTCTAATAAAAAAATGTAATGTGTTCATTTCAACTGATTCATCCCCACTTCATATTGCATCTGCAGTGGGCACTCCTTTTATTGCGCTTTTTGGCCCAACGGATGCGCGCAGGCATTTGCCTCCGAGCAAAAATTATATTGTAATTAATAAAAATTTAGAATGCAGTCCTTGTTATAAAACTAAGTGTCGCAGTAAGCGTTGTATGACTGAAATTACGCCTAATGAAGTGCTTGCGGCTCTGGAGAAGTTAATTAAATGAACCCCGCACCTTCTAAATATTCAGCTATTAAGGCGATGTGGTTTAATAAATTAAGTAAGAAAGAAGGTGCGGGGTGAAGATACTTTTTATCGCCAATCATCTTAATATAGGAGGGATAACCAGCTATTTGTTTACCTTAACCCGCGGCCTTAAGCGTAAAGGCCATAATGTTTATGTTGCTTCTAGCGGCGGGGATTGTGTCGCTAAATTCGAGAAGGCAGGAATCAGGCATATCCGGGCGCCCTTACAAACAAAAAGTGAGGTCAGTCCGAAGATCATTTTTAGTTTTTTCAAATTAAATATTCAAATAAAGAAACTCGGTATAGATTTATTGCAAACCAACAGCCGCACTACTTTAGTTTTAGGTAATTTATTAAGCCGAAGCAATAAAGTGGCGCATGTTTTTACTTGTCATGGTTTTTTTAAGCCGAAGTTATCCCGTAAGATTTTTCCTTGTTGGCCGAGAGAAGTAATTGCCATCAGCCAGCAGGTAAAAGAGCATCTAATTTATGATTTTAAGTTAAGTGAGGGAAAGATAAACGTAATAAATAACGGTATAGATACAGAAAGCTTTGGAGATTTTTCATGTCGACAAAAGTCTAGGCAAGCATTGGGTATAAAAGATGATTTTTTAGTGGGGATTATTGCCCGTTTATCTGATGTTAAAGGCCATACCTATCTTTTACAGGCGATGCAAATAGTGGTGAAAAGTTTTCCATTGGCCAAGCTGCTTATTGTAGGTGAAGGTAAGATGAAGACGAAGTTACTCCAGGAAGTAAATACCTTAGGCATTAAACAGAATGTCTTATTTTTGCCGGAAGTAGAAAATACTAAAGATTTGCTCGCGGCAATGGATGTATTTGTTATGCCTTCATTGCAGGAAGGTTTAGGTTTGGCGCTTATGGAAGCAATGGCGCAAGGTTTAGCAGTTGTGGGCTCGGCAGTGGGCGGAATTAAAACTTTAATTCAAGATGAGGTTAATGGTTTATTAGTTCAGCCGGCTGATGCTCCAGCTTTGAGCGCGGCTATTATTAAATTGCTTAATAATAATTTGCTACGTCAAGATTTAGGGTTAAATGCGCGTAAATTTATTACAGAGAATTTTTCTAAAAATAAAATGGTCGATGCTACAGAAAGGGCTTATCAGCAATGTTTAAGAAAATAAGATCAATAGTTATTTTTAGTTTAGTTCTTATTGCTGGTATTTTTGTTTGCATGCGCTTTTTGTATATAGTTCCGGTAATTATGTATCACTCGATCAATCCAAAAACTGATCCGGTGATGTATAGATTAATAGTTTCTCCTCAGGCCTTTGAAAGGCAGATGCAATTTTTAAAAAGGCATCGTTATAATGTGGTTACTTTGGAGGCGTTAGGCCGAATGATGCAAAATAAGGAAAAGTTTCCTCCTAAGACTGTGGCGATAACCTTTGACGATGGTTATAAGGATAATTATATTTACGCTTATCCGGTTTTAAAAAAATTAGGGCTGCCTGCAACAATATTTGTTATTTATAATGAAGTAGGCAGGCCGCAAAATGAACGTTTAAGTTGGGAGGAAATTAAAGAGATGCAGGACTCAGGTTTAATTACTATTGGCAGCCATACCTTAGGAGCCCAACCTTTGGTGGATATAAAATCTGAAGAGGAGCTAAGAAGGCAAATTATTGATTCTAAGAAGATGTTTGAGGAAAAGCTTAAAACCCCAGTGAATACTTTCTGTTATGTAGGAGGCATGTTTACTCCTCATATAAGGGAGTTGGTAAAAGAGGCAGGCTATAAATATGCTGTAGCTTCGACTTTAGGAAGAAAATATTCTAACCAGGATGTATATGCTATTAAAAGAATACGCATCTCACCGCCCTCGGATAATCTTTTTGATTTCTGGATAAGGACTAGCGGTTTTTATAATTCATTCCGCAAACATGAGAAGAAATGAGTAAGCTATTGCCTGCAAAACGCATCCTTATTTTTAATGTTAATTGGTTAGGAGATGTTTTATTTTCTACCGCTGCCATCCGTAATATCCGCAGGAATTATGCTGCTAGCTATATTGCCTGTGTTATCCCCAGCCGTTGTTATCCTATATTAAAAGGTAATCCTTATTTAGATGATGTGATTATTTTTGATGAGCTTGATCGGCATAAAGGGGTTTTAGCTAAACTAAACTTTGTAAGTTTACTTAAGAGTAGGAAATTTGATATTGTGTTTTTATTGCATCGCTCATTTAGCCGTGCACTTATCTGCCGCCTGGCAGGTATCGCAGAAAGAATCGGCCATATAACTAAAAAGCGCGCTTTCCTTTTGACTAAAAAAATCGTGCCTCCTAAAAAAGATTCTTTGCACCGTATAGATTATTATCTGGATGTTATTGAGAAAGCAGGTTTACGCGTAGAAGATAGGTATTTAGATTTCACTTTTACTTGCGAAGATAAAAATCACGTCGATGATTTTTTAACCCTCAATGCTGTGGATAAAGATGATCTTTTGGTAGCGATTAATCCCGGGGGCAACTGGATGCCTAAACGTTGGCCAAAGGAATATTGGGCGCAGTTGTCTGATAACTTAATTAGCCAGTTTAAGGCAAAAGTAGTTATTACCGGGAGTATCTCAGATTTACCGTTAGCCAATCAGATTAAGCAAATGATGCAACAGAAGCCGTTAGTTGCCTGCGGGGTTTTTAATATAAAGCAGTTAGGGGCGTTGGCAAAATTATCAGATTTGTTTATTACAGCTGATACCGGCCCCTTGCATATTGCTAATGCTGTGGGCGCAAAAAAGATAATTGCAATTTTCGGCCCTACAGCTAAAGAGATTACCGGGCCGTATCCAGTAACTAATACTGCTATTTTGCAAAAAGATGTGGGATGCATAATACCATGTTATAAAGTGCATTGTCAGGATAACCGGTGTATG
>JAKLQX010000084.1 GCA_022013085.1 Candidatus Omnitrophota bacterium
CGTATGCAAGGCGCGACGACGAAGGCGTATCCAGTGCGATACGCCGAGGAGGAGCAACGCCGCAGACGGCCGAAAGGCGGGCTTCCCCCTCTTCTATAACTATGGGCTGGCTGATTTTTGGCTGCGACTGCGTCACTCGTCCTTGGCGTAGTGCAAGACTACGCCTGCGTCCTCGTTCCTTGTCTCGCTCCAAAATCAGCTCAGCCAATGTGCTCATTATTTAGTGTAGGCTCAGTTAACATCCATTAATTTCTCCGCAATCTCTTCAAAAGATTGACGGCTGTTTTTATAAAAATCATTCCAGGCGTCTTTCGCCCAAATCTCAATACGATTGGACACGCCCACGATCATGACATCCTTTTTGATATCGGCAAAATCTTTTAAATATTGGGGCAACAAAATTCTTCCCTGTTTATCAAAAGCCACATCTTGAGCGCCGCTAAAAAGCAGCCGATTAAAGGTACGCGATTGCTGTTTAGTAAATGACATAGTTTTAAATTTATTTTCTTGTGAACGCCACTCCTCTTCGGAAAACATAAAAAGGCATTTATCCAAACCGCGCGTAACAAAGAATTTCTCCACGAATTGGGCTTTGGCTACTTCGCGAAATTTGGCAGGCAATATTAAGCGACCCTTACGGTCTATGGAATGTTCGAATTCACCGTAAAACATTTTTCTCTCTCTTCCACTTTACTCCACTTTTATCCACTCAGTAGTCAGAGTATAGACAAAATACACTCTCTTGTCAAGAGGAAATTTTACCTAAATACAGCAAATACAACAATTAGTGGATTAAAGACAGCAGAAACCTATGGATTGTGGTATTTAACGCGAAGCGGGAAACTTAGTAGAGCAGGAAAGCATATCTTTTTTAATCTGGCCGGCTAATTCTTCGATTGAGGCAAATTTATGATCCAGGCGTAAAAATTCTACAAACTGGATCTCCAGGAATTTTCCGTAAATATTCCTTCTGAATTTGAATATGTGTACTTCTATATGTATTGATTTGTTTTTAGGCCGCATTGTGGGCCTTGCGCCAATATAACAAATTCCATCATAGCTTTTCCCTGACAAATTAATTTGTACCGCGTAAACACCAGCCGGCGGGATAATTTCATGGTGCGGATTAATATTAGCTGTGGGAAATCCCAATACCCTGCCTAATTTACTGCCGGAAATAACTGTTCCTAAAACGCTTACTCGCCTTCCCAATAACTTTTCTGCTTCTTTAATTTTTCTTTTATTAATCAGTTCTCTTATAGCTGTGCTGCTAATAGATGCTCCTTTAGACCTTACTACATTAAACGCCTTGAGCACAAAGCCATACTTAGTCGCGCTGCGAGCTAGTAACTTATAATCTCCGAAAGCCTTAGCGCCAAAACGAAAGTTTTTCCCCACATAAATAAAACTAGCGCCAATTTTTTTAACTAATATTTTAGCAATAAAATCCTCGGCAGTTATCTTGGCAAAATTACGGTTAAAATTCACCACTACGCACACATCTATACCTAATTCTGCAATTAATCTTAAGCGATGTTCCAGGGAATAAAGGCTCTTCTCTTTCTGCGGATGCGGCCAAAATGTTAAAACCACGCTAGTGCCTTTGATTTTACGCGCCAGGCGCCCAGCACTCTTAAGGATCTGCCGATGCCCCCGATGCAAACCATCAAAAACACCCAAAGCCAGCACTGGCTTATGTATTTTACTAATTTTATTTATTCCACGAATTATTTTCATCTAAAATTATTTTTTTTGCCTTACACATTGTTTACATGCTTTCAACACTTTACTTATAACCTGCTCCATCTCGCCATGCAGCGTACAACCCGCGGCAGTTTTATGCCCTCCACCTCCAAATAAAACTGCAATTTTATTAACATCAACCTTTCCTTGTGACCGTAAATTTACACGCACGTCGCGCGTTTTAAAGTTTTCCTTAAATAAAACTACCACTTCTACTGCCTTAACCGACCGGCCAAAACTTAAAGCTAAATCCGCTAGATCAACACAAGGTTTCCTTCCTTGCATAACTTCTTTGCCCATCTTAAACCAGGCGATTTTGCCTTGAGTATAAAATTGCATGCTCCCCAGAAGCTTAAGCAATGACAAAACGTCACTTAATGGAATATTTTCATAAGTACTGCGGTAAACCTGCGCAACATTAATTCCGAATTCCAAAAGGCAAGCCGCAGCTTGATGCGTAAAGCTAGAGGTATTAGAATAACGAAATGATCCTGTGTCGGTCATTATCCCAGTATATAAAACTAGGGCAGTTTCCTTATCTAGCCGAATACGGAATTGTTTATACAGCTTATAGATCATTTCCGAACATGAAGAAGCCCGCGCCTCGACCCAATTTACATCGCCAAAAAACTTATTACTGATATGGTGGTCAATATTCAGCACCGGCTTATTACTAATATTCAACTTATAAACTTCACCGGTGCGTTTTAAATCCGCGCAATCTAAAACCGCAAAACAATCAAAATCAATACGCTTGGAGGTTTTGCTTAATCGGCGAATAAGCCTATTCCCGGGAAGAAAATCATAACCAAAAGGAAGCGCGTCTTGGCTTACGATTGTCGCACGCTTGCCTAGTTTTTTTATTAAATTGTAAAATCCCAGTTGAGCCCCTAAGGCATCGCCTTCCGGGCTAGTATGGCTAGTAATAAGAAAATTATTATATTTCTTTATCCCCGCGCAAATCTTCTCTTTACTCATTTTTTTCCTTTAATTGGTTTAGTACCTCTCCTATTCTAACGCTATATTCACTTGAACGATCCTCGTAAAACATAAGCTCTGTAGAAATGCGTAAATTAACCCTTCTTGCAACCAGGCTACGAATAAACCCTAGAGCCGAATCCAGTGCTAGCTTTGTTTTCCTACGCTCTTCATCTTTACCTAAAACACTGTAAAAAATCTTAGCACTCCTTAAATCTTTAGTTAACTCTACTCGAATTACGGTAAGAAAACCTATACGCGGGTCTTTTAATTCATCGTGAATTATCGTGCTTACTTCTTTTTTTATCGCTTCCTCAACACGCTCATGTCTTGACATTTTTTATTCATTCCCTTTCTGATCTGTTAATTTTTTTAATCAAAACCAGCTCATCCTGATAAGTAGTTACCCTACCATTAAGCTTAGCCGTTAAAACCTTGGCAAAAATTTTCTGATAAACAGGCCCGGGTATTATTCCTAAACTATGTAAATCTTTACCGGAAACATGAAGCCGCACACCATGATAAATTTTAAGAAAATCCGTAATATGTTTCTTGAGATTCTTATTTCGCGAAGTAGCGTTAAGTAAAATAATCGCCTCGAAACTTAACGGCTTAAGTAAAGAAAAAATCCGCGCGGCAGTTAGATCCTTCGCGCTTAATTGAGAAATAATCTTCTTACGCATTTGGCAATAACTCATAATTCTCTTCTCTTCTCCTTTTCGCAAAGCCAAGGAACGAGTAATCTTATTTATTTCAGCTTTCCCTAACAGAGCCATGAGAGCTGTAAAATAAATAAGCCAAACATCAAGTTTTCTGTTCGAGGGGAAAATTTTTTTAAACCGGGAAACCTCACGCCCTATAGCTTTAAATAAGCCATAAGTTGATTTATCAGGTTTTAGCTTTGAGCTGATAAAAGACAAACTAGCCAAACTCATTAAGCGCTTGATCTGTTTCGCGGGGTTATCTTCTTTAAGCATTAATATCAAATCATCGCGCAGGCGGTGGGCGCTTACTTTAGACAATAAACTCAAACTTACTGCCTCATTTAAAAGTTTAAGCGTCGAAGGCTCAATCTTAAAATTATAACGCTGCTCAAAACGAATTGCCCTTAATATGCGCGTAGGATCATCTTGAAAACTTAAATCATGCAAGACGCGGATTTGTTTTCTACTCAAATCATCTTTACCCCCGGAAGGATCCACCAATTGCTGATCACTGTCACAACCAATTTTTAATGCCATAGCATTAATCGTAAAATCACGCCGCAAGAGGTCTTCGCTTAATGACCCTAAAGTAACCACTGGCAGGGCCGCGCAATTTGGATAACGTTCTTTGCGAGTGGTAGCAATATCAATTTTTGTTCCGTTTTTAAGAATTAACGTGGCAGTTCCAAACCGTTCATGAATATTTAATTCTGATTTTAACCTGCGCGCGAATTTTTCAGCAAAAAGTATACCGCTTCCTCCAACAGTAATATCCAAATCAAAGTTCTTTACCCCGAGAATTAAATCACGCACAAATCCACCAACCAGATAAGCCGGCATCTTGGTTTCCTGGGAAACCTTTCCCGCTATGCTGATTAGGGATTTTATCTCTTTAGGTAGCTTTTTTAAATATTCTCTCATCTCTTACCTTTACGGCCTGGGGTGAAACATCTTATGTATTTTCTTAAGCCGGTCCTTATCAATATGCGTATAAATCTGGGTAGTAGAGATGCTCGAATGGCCCAACATCTCCTGAACAGAACGTAAATCCGCGCCTCTCTCTAATAAATGCGTAGCAAATGAATGCCTTAAGGTATGCACTTTTATCGGCTTCTTTATCTTTGCCTGCGAGGCATACTGCTTAATTAATTTCCAAATGGATTGCCGGGATAATTTATTTCCTGAACGGTTAATAAAAAGAAACTCAGAAGTTTTTTTCTTTAAAAAATGCGGGCGGCTAAACTCCAAATACCTGTTAACGCTTGCTATTGCTTTCTTGCCTAACGGGATAACCCGCTCCTTATTACCTTTGCCAATGCAACGCAGGAAACCAATATCTAAATTTATATTGCTAGCTTTAAGATTAGTAGCTTCAGATACACGCATACCTGTTGCATAAAGAGACTCCAGGATTGCTCTGTCTCTGGCTCCCTGAAAATCCCGCGGGTCAGGCTGGGCTATTAACAACTCTACTTCATTTAAAGAAAGGGTATCCGGAACCTTCTTCCAAAGCTTAGGCGAATCAATGAGGGTAGTAGGATCGGTTTTTAAAATCCTCTCTCTGGCCAGAAAGCGGTGAAACATACGTATCGCGGCTAGCCGGCGCGATATGCTAACAGGCGATATCCCTTTATTCTTTTCAAAAAACATGAATTCAGTGATATCGTTTTTAGATATTTTAGAAAGCGCGTCTATTTTGCGCGAAGAAATAAAATTCAGATAAATATTTAAATCTTCGCGATAGGCAATAATCGTATTCTTAGCCAGGCCGCGCTCAACTAAAAGATAATCTAAAAACGAATCAATAAGTTCTTTCACCCCGCACCTTCTCCTTTATTCAATTATTTTATACCCCGTCTTCCTCAATAGAAGCATGCCTGAATATAAAAGAAGGTGCGGGGTTCATTTAATCTACAAACGAATTATTACTCTTCTCACTCCCTATCGTAGTTTCCGGCCCATGCCCAGGATAAACCTTGGTTTGGTTAGGCAAAACAAACAACCTCTCTCTAATTGATTTTTCAAGCTGCGGCTGACTCCCTTGCGGCAGGTCTGTTCTGCCTACCCCTTGGTAAAACAATGTATCGCCAGTAAAAACAATGCCTGTTTCAGGCGCCTTCATCAAAAGCCCAATCCCTCCCGGAGTATGGCCTGGTAAATGTATAACGACCAATTCTAAACCATCTAATTTAATATCCTGCTTATCCTCTAAAGTTTTAATTTCGGATTTAATTGTATAAGCCAATGAAAATACGGCAGAAAAATTCAATTGGGCATCTAAAAGCATAGCCAAATCCTGGATGTGCACATAAACATCCACTCCGAATTTATCATCACAGCCGATATGGTCATAATGCCCGTGAGTATTGATCACCATAGCGGGATTTAATTTATATTTATCTAAAACTGCTTTTATTTTTTGCGCTTCTGCCCCCGGGTCAATAATGATCGCGTCTTTTCCTATATCAAGAGCAAGTATATAGCAATTAACCTGCATCGGCCCCACACTAATACTTTCTAGGATCATCGTAAGTAGTTCCTGATTTTCGGATAAATAAAACCTCTCTGAATATCTGATTTCAAATGCTCAGCGGCCTTAATATTGCGGTTATTATTAGAACCATAAATATCGCTCTGCATATCAGATATTAAATCAGTTAACCTGGTGATATAAATAAAAAAATTCTTCTGCGCTGGCTCAACAAGCAGATTTTGCATATTTATCAAATTCTTAAGCGCTTCTTTAGCGCAATCGATTTTCTTCTTTAGGCTGGCATTATACATAAGAGAATTAATCAACTCATCCTGCCATGACTTCCAAAAAAGAAAATATTGCCGATAAAGCTCCTCTTTGGTCATATTAGGGCCTTTATACTCTTCAGGAACCAAAACCATTTCTACCGGCTGAGCAGCCTTTTTAGATTTACGGGTAAACTTGCGCGTAAAAGATTCACAACCTATCAGATTAACCAACAAAACACAAAATAAAAAAATTACTACAATTTTTTTTGATTTCATTTAAGCATCTCCTTAAATTCTCTTTCTCCGATTATTTTTACTCCGAACTTTTTAGCTTTCTCAAATTTCTCTCCGCTGTTTACTCCAGATATCAAAAAATCAGTTTTCTTACTTACGCTGGATGAAAACTTTCCTCCTGATAAACGCACCAACTCGCCCGCCTCTGAACGCGAGAATCCCTTGAGCTCTCCCGTAAAAACTATTCTCTTGCCGGTTAATTGATTTTCCTTAATCTTAATAATATTTTGCAGCATATTAATCTTTTGACCTTTTAACTTTTGAATTAGTTTCTTGCTTTGAGTAAGGCTAAAGTAATCAACAATAGAAGCTGCCATAACCACGCCAATCTCCGGTATAAGGCGTAAATTTTCAAGCTTAGCACGCATAAGCTTTTTCATAGTAGTAAATTCCCGCGCTAATGTATAAGCAGCTTTCTGGCCCACATGGCGTATACCTAAAGCAAAAATCAAACGCGCCAAAGACTGGCTCTTGCTTTTCTGGATCGCTGCCAATAAATTATTTGCCTTTTTTTCTTTAAATAACTCTAAAGCTAGTAGATTATCTTTCCTTAGCTTATATATATCAGCTAAACTTTTCAACAACCTCATTTTAACCAATTGGTTAATTACCGCTTCACCCATGCCTTCAATATCCAGCGCATCGCGGCTTGCAAAATGTAAAAGTGCGCGCTCCAGTTGCGCCGAACAGCCGGAATTTATACAACGGTAAGCCACATCTTCATCTTTAACCTTCACGATTTTTTCCGCGCACGCGGGACAACGTAATGGCATAACATATTCCTTCTTCCCAAGCTGCTGCACAACTTTTACCACTTTGGGGATAACATCTCCTGCGCGCTGGATAAGCACGCGGTCTCCCACGCGTAATTTCAACCTTTTTATTTCATCAAAATTATGTAATGTAGCGTTACTTATAATTACGCCAGAACATTCAACTGCCTTAAGCACGGCAATGGGAGTAATCACCCCTGTGCGGCCAACATTAACCTTGATTTCTAAAACTTCAGTTGTCGCCTGACGCGCAGGAAACTTATAAGCCACTGCCCAACGCGGGCTCTTAGCTGTAAAACCTAAATCCCGCTGATATTTAAGATTATTTAATTTAACCACTATCCCGTCGATTTCATAGCCCACTTGGCCTCTTTTATCCTGCCACTTTAAACAATAGTCGATTACCGCATTAATATCTTTACAAAGCAGGGAATGTTTATCTAAACGCAAGCCCCAGTTTCTTAATAACCCTAAAAATTCCCATTGGGTATGCACCGGCTTTCCTTGATAAGCACCTAAAGAATGCGCGAGGAAATTAAGATGCCTTTTCGCCACTATATTGCTATCTAATAATTTCAACGATCCACTTGTAGCATTGCGTGGGTTAGCAAACAAAACCTCATCATTATCTTCGCGCTCATTATTAACTTTTAAGAAATCTTGTTTATCCATGTAAACTTCGCCGCGAATTTCAATTAAATTCGGAAGATCCCGGCCCATTAAGGCTAAAGGAATAGAGCGGATAGTTTTTATGTTTGCTGTAACATCCTCGCCATTAAGGCCATCTCCTCTAGTGGCAGCTAAAGTTAGTTTGCCTTGGGAGTAAGTTAAATTCGCGCTTACCCCGTCAATTTTGAGCTCAACCACATATTCAAAAACAGCATCTCTACTTAAACCCTTACGCGCACGCTCATCCCAGGCTTTTAATTCAGAAATAGAATAAGTATTATCCAAGGAAAACATGCCGGCAATATGCCTTACCGTTTCAAAACCCGCACTTACGCCGCTACTTAAACGCTGGGTAGGAGAATTACTATCCTGATACTGCGAATACTTATCTTCTAATAATTTTAACTTAACAATTAAATCATCATACTCTTTATCTGAAATCTCAGGCTGGCTTAAGGCATAATAAAGATACTCATACCGCCTAAGCTTACCTCTTAATTCCTCAATTTCTTTTTTTATTGAATTAGACATCTATCAGAATTGCACCTTACCTGAATAGTAAAGATGGAGCTGCTTTTTCATTTAAGTCGGGGAGAGCGGATTTGAACCGCTGACCTCTTGCTCCCGAAGCAAGCGCTCTAGCCAAGCTGAGCCACTCCCCGTATTACATTTTGCTTAACAATGTATTTCTGAATTATTCGTTTTGCTTTACTTAACGCGTAATAACGATGGCTCATTTTATGCTTAATCTTTTTTCCCAGCTGAGCAAATGTCTTTTTATATTTTGGAATATAAAATAACGGATCATACCCAAAACCAGCGCTCCCTTTAGATGCAACCGCGATTAACCCAGGGCACTCGCCTTCTACCACCCCAATTAAGCCGCTTTTATCAGCTAAAGCCACAGCGCAAACATAATGCGCTTTTCTTTTTTGTAACGGTAAACCGGTTAATAATTTAAGCAGCTTAAGATTATTGCTTAAATCGCTTTTGTTCCTGCCTGCCTGTCCGGCAGGTTTTCCAGAAAAACGCGCGGAATGAACCCCTGGAGCTCCACCTAAAACATCAACACATAAACCTGAATCTTCACCTAAACAGAATGCTCCTGTAAAACGCGCTAATTTTACTGCTTTCTTTATTGCATTCGCTTTAAAAGTTTTTCCATTCTCAACAACTTGCGGCGCGAATTTATAGCTATCCAGAGAAAGCAGCTTTAAATCTATATTTTTTAAGATTTCCTTTATTTCGCATAACTTCTTCTTATTCCTAGTCGCAACTACTAACTCAAACATTATAACAATATATCTCCTACTAACTTCCGCTGAATACTAAAAAGCTCTTCGATCCCTTTCTTAGCTAAATCAAGCATAGTATCCATCTTATCTTTAGAAAAAGGTTTGCGTTCAGCAGTACCTTGGATCTCAATAAATTCACCCGAATCTACCATAATTATATTCATATCCACTTCAGCTTTAGAATCCTCTTCATAACACAAATCTAAAAGCATCTCCCCATTTAAAACTCCCACACTAGTAGCAGCAATATAATTTCCAACTGGAACTCGGTCAATTTTGCCTTCTTTTTTAATTTTCTGCAAAGCATCTACCAAAGCAATAAAACTTCCGGTGATTGATGCCGTACGCGTTCCTCCGTCACCCTGGATAACATCGCAATCAATCCAAATAGTACGTTCGCCTAAATATTTCATTTCCGTAACTGACCTAAGAGACCTGCCGATTAAGCGTTGAATCTCATAAGTACGCCCAGAATCCTTGCCACGGCTAATACGGCTGCCACATGAGCGCGGAAGCATGCCATACTCTGCAGTAACCCAACCTGTACCTGAGCCTC
>JAKLQX010000085.1 GCA_022013085.1 Candidatus Omnitrophota bacterium
GATACAATTGATGTGATTGCTGATGCTATTGCTGCAAATGGCTTTAAAGTGAAAAAAATTGGAAACGCCGCTAATCTTTTGGAAAAAATCGATAATCTGGGTGTAGATATTGTTTTTAATATTTCTGAGGGGCTTACTGGCAGAAATCGCGAATCGCAAGTGCCGATCTTACTTGAAATGGCTGGCATTCCTTTTGTTGGCGCCGATGCCTTAACGTTAGGGCTAACCCTGGATAAGGTAATGGCTAAAAAGATTTTTATTGCTGAGAATATCCCGACTCCTAAATTTTTTGAAGTAAGCTCGGTAGATTTATTAAGCGATATGGATCATTGTAAATTCCCTCTTATTGTTAAACCGCGGTTTGAGGGTTCATCAAAAGGATTGAGCGAGAATTCCCGGGTTGAAAATTTTGAAGGGCTCAAGCAACAAGTAGAATATATTACTAAAACTTATAAGCAACCGGCGTTAATTGAAGAGTTTATCTCTGGGCAGGAGTTTACGGTAGCTATTGTCGGCAATGATTCACCTGAGGTTATGCCAGTGGTACAGATAAAAATAGATGGAAAATTAAAATTAAATGATAAATTTTATACTTTTGCCAGAATTACATCGGATAGGTTAGAGTATGTTTGCCCGGCGAAGATAACGCATGAATTAAAGAATAAACTTAATGCGCTGGCTTTAAAAGTTTACCGCAGCGTGGAGTGCCGGGATTTTGGCAGGGTGGATTTTAGGGTGGATAATACTGGCGCGGCTTATGTTTTAGAGATCAACCCTTTGCCCTCACTGTCCACAGAAGACGTTTTTATGCTGTTAGCTAAAAATATTGGGATAACTTATGAGCAAATGATTGGCAAGATTTTAGGGCACGCCATTACAAGGAACGGATTAAATTAATGAACCCCGCACCTTCTAAATATTTAACTATTAAAGCCATACGGTTTGATAAATTAAACGGGAAAGAAGGTGCGGGGTGAAAGTCGCCTTAACCTATAATTTAAAGAAAAAAGACGCGTCAAAACCCGCGGATTATTTTTCAGAGTGTGATTCTAAAGAGACGGTTAATCGTATTATCTCGGCTTTAGAAAACAAAGGCCATTCTGTCGAGGCTATTGATGTGGAGTATCCCACGCTGTTTTCTTACTTTAAAAATAACCGCGTGGATATGGTTTTTAATATTGCCGAGGGCAAGCAGGGGCGTTTTCGTGAATCTGAGGTGCCCGCAGTTTTAGATTATTTAAATATTCCTTACACAGGTTCAAATACTTTTTCTCTCGCCTTAGCGTTAAACAAAGCACTGACTAAGAAAATACTGAAAGCCGAAAATATTCCCACGCCTAATTTTCAGCTTTTTGTCAAAGGAGATGAAGAGTTATCCAGAGAATTAAAATTTCCTTTGATTGTTAAGCCAAATTGCGAAGGTTCAGCCAAAGGGATTAATAAAACTAACGTAGTTAATAACAAAGAGGATCTTTTTAAGAAAGTAAAAGAGTGTATAAATGTGTATAAGCAGGAGGCATTAGTTGAGGAGTTTATTGAAGGCAAAGAGTTGACTGTAGGGATTCTGGAGAATGGCAAAGCTATCGCTTTACCGATTTTAGAAATTGATTTTTCATCTTGCAAGAATAGCGGAGAGTATTTTTATTCCTGGAGGATGAAGGAGTATCAGGGCAATAGTGAGTTGGGGTTAGTGCCTACATTTTATTGCCCGGCGAGATTAGATAAAGAAATTGAAGATAAGGTTAAAGAGGTAGCTTTAAGAACGCATCGCGCAGTGGGTTGTTTGGATATTTCGCGCACAGATATTCGTTTGGATAAATTTAACGTTCCTTATGTTTTAGAAATTAACCCTTTACCCGGGTTAGACCCTAAAGAATCTAATTTTCCGTTGATGGCTTATGCCGCAGGGATGAAATATGAAGATCTTATTGAAACCATACTGATAAGCGCTTCAGAAAGGAAAAGGTTAAATTGTCTAATCCCGTAAGTTTAGAAAATCAAAAAACCCAAATTGAAACACCAGCTATTCCCCGTCCCCCAAGACGCTCCCGTGATTATCAGCAGATAGCTATATATAAAGATGTGAATCCTCTGGATTGGGAGGATTGGCATTGGCAATTAAAGCATAGAATTTGCAGTAAAGAAGAACTTTCCCAAATTATTAGGCTTACCCCCGAAGAAGAAAAAGGGATAGATAAGGCCAAAGGCAGATTAGCTATGGCGATTACTCCTTATTGGGCTAATTTAATTGACGCGGATGATCCGGATTGTCCTATAAGAAGGCAATCTGTTCCGGTAGGCGCGGAGTTTTCCATTGCTCCTCATGAAATGGCTGACCCTTGCGCTGAGGACCGGGATTCTCCAGCTGCGCATCTTGTGCATCGTTATCCTGACAGGGTATTACTTTTAGCTACTGAGCATTGCGCGATGTATTGCCGTCATTGTACCAGAAGGCGTTTGGTTGGAGAACATGAGGACAAAGAAGAAAATCCTTTAACTAAGTTTGATGCTGCTATTGAATACATAAAAGCTAATCGTAAAATAAGAGATGTGCTTATTTCCGGCGGGGATCCCCTGATTTTAGAGGATGAAGCCTTGGAAAATCTTTTACAGAAAATTCGCGATATTTCTCACGTTGAATTTTTGAGGATAGGTACGCGTATTCCGGTAACTCTGCCTCAAAGGATTACTGAGAAATTGACAGATATGCTTAAAAAATATTCACCAATCTGGATGAGTATTCATTTTAACCATCCTAAAGAAATTACTAAGCGTTGTAAGTCGGCCTGCGATATGCTTGCTGAATCCGGGATACCATTAGGCAGTCAGAGCGTACTTTTAAAAGGAGTTAATGACCGGCCCTATGTGTTTAAGCGCCTGGTGCATGATTTGCTGCAGATCAGGGTGAGGCCGTATTATATTTATCAATGTGACCCGGTAAGAGGCACACAACATTTCCGCACTCCGGTAGCAACCGGAATTAATATCATTGAGAAGTTGCGCGGGCACACCTCAGGTTATGCCGTGCCTACTTATGTTATCGACGGCCCTGGCGGCGGAGGGAAGATTCCTATCGGGCCTAATTATATACTTTCTCAGGCCAAAGGGAAATACGTCTTGCGTAATTATAAGGGCAAAATTTACACCTACCTGGAATAATTTTTTAGTCATTACGAATTATTATCCGTAATGTAGCGGACGTTCCTGCCTACCGGCAGGTAGGTAAACGTTCGCTACCAATCTACCAGTATCTACGAGGAAGTTAGTTTCTAACTTAATGTATTTATGAAAATAAGCGCGTTTGCTATTGGAGAAATTACTTTAGGGCTGCATAGCGTTAAGGATCTCAAGCTGGATCAGGCGGATAAATTAGTTAAGGCAAAGAAAAAAACCTATCCGCAGGTAGAATTAATTACTGAGGAGTTAGCGCTTGACGCGGATGTGATTATTTTGCACCAAGATGCTAGAATGGATTTAATTCTTAAGGATTTAGAGTTTATGGAAACCCGTCTGGGTAAAAACCCTCCGGAGCAGGAAAAAATAGTTTTAAATAAGATGAAGGCAGCTTTAGAAAAAGAAGAATTCATTTTAACCTTGGGGTTAACTGACGCCGAACGTGAGATTATTTCCGGTTACGGTTTATTTACGCTTAAGCCGGTAGTAGTAATTAAGAAAGAAGAATTAGGCGATCTGGGTACACTTTTGGCTAGGGTATTAGCTGAAAGTAAATATATCTGTTTTTTAACCGTAGGAGATAAAGAAAACCGCGCTTGGTTAATTAAACAGGGAACCACTGCTTGGGAAGCAGCCGGGGCAATTCATTCTGATATTCAAAAAGGTTTTATCCGCGCGGAGATTATCAGTTTTACTGATTTTATAGCTTGTGGCGGAGAGACTCAAAGCAAACAAGCCGGGAAAATGCGCTTGGAGCAAAAAGATTATATTATGCAAGACGGGGATTTAGCCAATTTTAGATTCAATAAGTAACTCAAATGATTAAAATTAAGCGAGCATTAATTAGTTTATCAGATAAAACCGGGGTTGTAGAATTAGCCAAAGAATTAATTAACTTCGGCGTAGAAATTATTTCTACGGGAGGCACAGCAAAGCTTTTGCGATTTAATAATATTCCCGTAACCGAAGCCTCGCTGTATACGGGTTTTCCTGAGATACTCGATGGCAGGGTAAAAACCTTACATCCTAAGATTCATGCCGGGTTGCTTGCTTTGCGCGATAATCCTGAGCATATGCAAACTTTAAGTCAGCATAATATCGGGCTGATTGATATGGTAGTGGTGAATTTGTACCCATTTGAAAAAACTATTTCCAAGCCACTGGTTAGTATTGAAGAGATTATTGAGAATATCGATATTGGTGGGCCTGCCATGTTGCGTTCGGCAGCTAAGAATCATCAGTCTGTGGCAGTAATTTGCAATCCGCATCGTTACGCGCAAGTAATTTCCGAGTTAAGAAAAAATAGCGGCAGTTTGCCGCCTGAGTTGTTACGCCAGCTGGGCATTGAGGTTTATAATCATACCAGTAAGTATGATGAGGCGATTTATAATTATTTAAGTAATAAATTCAGTAAGACTAAAGAAACTAAAGATTTTCCCCGGGAACTTACTTTGGCTTTTGATAAAATTCAAGATTTGCGTTACGGAGAGAATCCGCATCAGAAAGCAGCATTTTACAGGGAAAAAGGTAAAAATTCCGGGCTGGTAAATTTAAAACAGTTGCAAGGTAAAGAGCTCTCGTTTAATAATATCTTGGATCTTAATTCCGCGTTAGAATTGGTAAAGGAATTTATAAATCCAGCCGCGGTAATCGTAAAACACAATAATCCTTGCGGGGTAGCGGAAGATAAACAGTTAGATAAGGCGTATTTATCTGCTTGGAAATGCGATAAGCTTTCCGCATTCGGAGGGGTTGTTGCCTTAAACCGTAAAATGGATTTAAAAACTGCTAAGGTTGTACTTATTAGCGGATTTTTAGAGTGTATTATTGCTCCGGGTTTTGATAAAGAGGCTTTGGCTTTGTTTAAGGGTAAATTAAATCTGCGCCTACTTCAATTATCAGATTTTAATGCTGTTGATGAAGCGGAGTTTAAACGGGTTAGTGGAGGCATGCTTCTACAGAATAAGGATTTAAAAACTTATGATTTAAATAATCTTAAAGTTGTAACTAAAGCCAAACCCAGCAAACAAGATATGCAAAGCTTGATTTTCGGTTGGAAAGTGGCTAAGCATGTAAAATCTAATGCCATTGTTTTAACTCGCGGGACTAAAAGCGTGGGTATCGGCGCGGGCCAGATGTCGAGAGTGGATTCGGTAATGCTTGCTAAAAAGAAAGCTGGAGTTTTAAGTAAAGGAAGTTGCCTGGCTTCAGATGCTTTTTTCCCCAAAGCCGACGCCATATCTTGGGCGCATAAAGCAGGAGTTAAGGCAATTATTCAGCCTGGAGGCTCTATCGCTGACCAGGAGATCATTGCTGCTTGCGATAAATATAAGATTGCCATGGTTATGACAGGCATCAGGCACTTTAAACATTAGAAACAAAGGGGACGGTTCTATTCTTTCTTATAGTAGGGGAGGTTTAAACCTCCCCTACTATTGAACATAAAAACAGAACCGTCCCCTTGATTTATAAAAGATGACTTATTCGGAAGCAACAAGATACCTAAATTCTTTTCCTAACTACGAATTAAACAGAAATTATTCCTATAAAAAAGATTTAAAATTAGCGCGTATCCAGGGTTTTCTTTCGCTTTTAGGAAATCCTCAAGACTCTTTGCGTGTTATTCATATTGCCGGGACAAAAGGCAAGGGTTCAACTTGCGCTTTCCTAGCCTATATTCTTAGAGAGTCGGGTTTTAGTATCGGGCTCTATACCTCGCCACATTTAAATGATTTTAGAGAACGCATAAGAATTTTGCTTCCGTCATTGCGAGGAGCGCAAGCGACGAAGCGACCGAGGGCGAAATGCCCGAGGGAGTGCCGAGCCCATCCGGGCGAGGCCAATCTCGCCCTTGATTTCGAAGGCATGATCTCTAAGAAAGCATTAGAGAGTTTAGTTAAAGAATTAAAGCCGGTGATTGAAAAATATAATTGTAATTCAAAATATGGCAAGCTTTCTTTCTTTGAGGTTTACACCGCTTTAGCTTTTCTGTATTTTAAGCGCAAGCAGGTTGATTTTGTGGTTTTAGAAACCGGTATGGGTGGTAGGCTCGATGCTACTAACGCTGCTAATTCTCTTGTCTGCGGGATTACACCGATTAGTTTAGAGCATGTGCAGATATTGGGTAATACTTTGCCCAAAATTGCCGCGGAGAAAGCGGGAATTATTAAGAATAACGCAATCGTAATTTCGGCTTTACAAACTAAGCAAGCTCAGAAAGTAATTTATAATCGGTGTAAGAAATTTCACGCCAAGCTTTACGAGGTAGGCAGAGAAATAAAATATTCTAACTCCAAAAAAGGTTTGGTGATTAAAGGCTTGAAAAATAATTACAAAAATTTACATTTAAGCCTCCTGGGTGAACATCAGAAGGCTAATGCGGCTTTGGCTGTTGGCCTGGTTGAAGGTTTAAGTTTCCACGGGTTTAATCTTAAACCCTCCGCTATTCGTCTTGGGCTTTGTAACGCGATCTGGCCGGGAAGATGCGAGGTGGTTGGAAAAAATCCTTTAATTATTTTAGATGGGGCGCAGAATTTGGCTTCCGCGCAAGTTTTAAGAAAAACAATAGAAGATAATTTTAAATATAGAAAACTTATTTTAGTTTTGGGTATTTCATCTGATAAGGATATCGCGGGAATTTGTAAAAAACTGGGTTCTTTAGCTGATGAGGTTATTCTTACCCGGGCTGCGACGCGCCGGGCAACTCATCCCGCGAAGTTAGCCGGATATTTTAAGAGAAAACTGCATTTGACTCAAAGCGTAAAAGAAGCTAAACTTTTATCCGGAAGCTTAGCGGGTAAAAAAGATTTAATTTTAGTCACGGGTTCATTATTTGTGGTGGGAGAATTTAGAGATGCGGGAAGATAATTCACTCGACACAATTGCCGCAATTTCTACTGCTACCGGTGAAGGTGGTATTGGTATCGTACGCCTTAGCGGCAGAGAATCCTTAACTATTGCTAACAAAATATTTGTGGGCCTGGATAAAATTAAGCCGACGCGCTTTAAGAGTTACACGATGCATTATGGCAAGATTATGGACAACAAAAAAATTATTGATGAGGTTATTCTTACAGTTATGCGCGGCCCTAAATCTTATACCCGTCAGGATGTTGTGGAGATAAACTGTCACGGCGGTGTATTATCTTTGCGTAAGATTTTAGAGCTAACTCTTAAGCATGGTTGCCGTTTAGCTACCCCGGGTGAGTTTACTAAGCGGGCATTTTTAAATGGAAGGATTGACCTGGCTCAGGCGGAAGCGGTAATTGATATTATTCGTGCCAAAACAGACTCTGCGCTTAAAATAAGTTTAGGGCAGTTAAACGGCAGCTTATCTAGTGAGATCAACAAAATCCGCAAGGGGATCTTAGATATTTTAGTAATTCTGGAGGCAAGTATTGACTTTCCTGAAGAAGGTATTTTGCCTCAGGATAAATCAGATTTATCGCTTGGCCTTAATGCTATTGATGCGCAGTTAAACGCGTTATTAAACGGTGCTTCAAGAGGCAGGATCTTGCGCGAAGGCCTGCATGTAGTTATTTGCGGGAAACCCAATGTAGGAAAATCTTCACTTTTAAATGCCTTGCTTAAAATAGAGCGTTCGATTGTTACGCCTGTTGCCGGCACTACGCGTGATACAATTGAAGAGATGATCGACATAAAAGGCATCCCTGTAAGGATCGTGGATACTGCCGGGATTCTTAAGCCGCGCGATCTGATTGAAAAGCTTGCCGTTAAGCGTTCTAGGGAGCATATTAAATTAGCGGATCTTGTAATTATTTTATTTGACGCAAGCAGTAAATTGGATGAGCAAGACTGGAGATTAATTAGAGAAGTAAAAAATAAACATGTTATAGCGGTAATCAATAAAATTGACCTGAAGGCACGCATTGAAAAAGATAAAATTAGCAGGGAATTCAAAAGAGTAGTCCAGCTTTGCGCAAAGAGCGCAAAAAATATCAATCTGCTAGAGGATGCTTTTTATGATTTTGTTTATCAGGGAAAACTGCCTGGCGGCGAGTTTATGTTGGTAAGTAATCTCAGGCATATTCATGCTTTACAGGATGCCCAGAAGCTAGTTAGGCAAGCCCGGGTTATCGGAGCGGATAAGCTGCCTGTGGAATTCATCGCGCAAAATTTGAAAGACGCCTGTGTTTATTTGGATAAGATTTTAGGTAAAAATTTTTCTGAGGATTTAATGGATAGGATTTTTACGGATTTTTGTATCGGTAAATAATTAAACCCCGGATTCTTTATTGGTAATAGTTTTAATTATTTTACTGAATAAATCATTGAGAGAAAAAGGCTTAACGAAATACCCCACTGCTCCCAAACTGTAAGCCCTTTTTATATCCCCTAAATTGCCGAAGCCTGAAATAATAATTATGGGGATTTCGCGGGTTTCCAAATTTTTATTGAGAATTTCGCAGATTTCAAATCCGCCTAAATTCGGCATTAATAAATCAAGTAAGATAAGATCCGGTTTAAAGGAGATTACCGAAATGAGAATATTCTTTGGTTCTTTGAGGATCATCACCTCAAGATCATGATGAGTAAGGAAGTCTTTTAATAATAAGAGAATATCTTCTTGATCATCAGCAATAAATATTTTCTTTTTAGGCATAAAATTCAGGCGTTGAATTTTTAGATAATCAAATGTTTATAATTTAACCATCTGTAGTAGTAGGGTAGGCTTAAACCCACCCTACTATAAATAGTATAAATTAATTTAAGAAAATAGTCAATATGAAAAACTTATTGCAGTGGGAATGATACCATACATCCTTACCCCCTCCCTTATGAGGAAAAGTTAACGAAGGTTCTTTGTATAAGTAGAGAAATTTTTAATAAATTAAAGGCGGCTTTGGATGAATTTGATTTGGGCCCGAA
>JAKLQX010000086.1 GCA_022013085.1 Candidatus Omnitrophota bacterium
AGGCGACCCAGCCTGCCCTGCCGCCGACCCAGGCGGCAAATGAGCGAGCGCCAAGCGAGCGGGGCAGTGAAGCCGAGCGACAGCGAGGCTGAACGGCGCATACACCACCAACGCAGCCCGCCCCAGCGGGCGGTGCATTAGAATATCAACTTAAGTTTTGTATGAGAGATTCGGAAGGGTTAAAATCTACAGTGATCCGTTCTGGTATGGTTATAATCTTTCCTGTTTTTGGATGACGGACTTTTCTTGAGGATCGTTTTTCTTTAGTGAAGGACCCAAAACCTCGTAACGATATCCTTTCCCCTTTTTTAAGGTCCCCTGTTATCTCTGCCAGAATAAATTTTATAATCTCCTGTGATTCTACCTGGGTGAGAAAGAATCTTTTTGAAATGGCAAGGGTTAATTCTCCTTGGTTCATTTATTCCCCTGCTCTTTCTCAATGTAGTCGTTAATCGCTTTGGATATCTTGCCAAGATCAGTGGGATTCTGACGGATGATCTCTTCTGCTGTTTCCTGCCAGGTGAGATTTCTTTTGCCCAGGTGTTTTTCTACGGCTGAAATTATATCTTGATCCATAACTGTGTTGCGTTTGTTTTCTTTGGCTAACTCCCCCGCTTCTTTGAGCACAGTCTCTATTGCTGAATCAAATTCTTTCATTGACAGTTTAACCGCGCTCTCTGAAGAACGCATTTTTAGGATATCGTTAATGTATTCTTTAATGGTATTGAATTTGATAAACTCTGCTTTCTTAGGCATACTCCCTCCTATGTTATCTTATGGATTATTAAGTCTTTTATAGCTTTGTCTAATTTTTTTAACTCATAGATTTTTAAAATATCTTCGCTCTTGCCGATCAACGGGACCATTTCTTCTTCTAACTTTTGGCTTAGGCGCTTGCCGGATATGGCCTCAGCTTCTAATCCGTAGAGAATTTTCTTGTCTCTCTTGGTTTCTTCAAGGTATTGCTGATTTTTGTAATCTCTTTTGTGAACTTCTTTCAGCCAGTTTTTATTTTTATTCCACATGACTTCGATATCTTTAATAATGACCCGAGAGAATTTTATTTCTTCCGGGGTGAGCATGTCCGGATGAATCAAATCAATTACCCTGGTGTTAGGTATTCCGTAAAATCTAAGATTGTCCATAAAGGCGTCTCTGATGATCCAACCGCTGGGATCATAGTCAACTATGCTGAATAGATAAAAAGACCGTTGCAGGTTAATCTTTGCTTCTTTTAGGGTATCTACAAAATACTCTACGTTAAGGACTGACGGCTGGCCGCCTAATGCCAAAATGGATACGTTGTATTTGTCGGCGATATCAGATAAAAATTCCTGGTGGCCGAGTTTTTCTGAGAAAAGAATTATATTGGCGTTGGCTCCCATTCTTCGATGAGCCTGGTTATCGTCGCGGAAGCCGATGTCTTTGTATTCCATGACTTCTATTTCTTTGACCATGAAAACGATGTTATCAATGAGCTGGGCGTATTGATCGGCTTTCTGGGCCAAGGCTCCTGCCCGGGAAAGAGTTGGTTTTATATACATATACCAGAATGTTCTTAGGAGTTCTTTTAAGGGCGGCTTCTCCCCTGCCGTGATTCTTTCTCTGGTTTGCCAGACGATGTTACGCATTAGGCGGGCAACGTTCACAGGATAATCGGTAGCGCCCTGGCTAAAGTTCTTTATCAGCCATTCTTTGGGCTGGTCGTGGATGAGTTCGTCATAATGCCGGATACCGGCTTTGCGTAATCTATCTCTTAAGGATCCTTTTTTAGGCATATTGTTAATGTACAGGAAATTGTCTTGTTTTGCAAGGATTATTTTGGGCTAACAGAAAATTTTTCTTTTAGAGTGTAAAAATTGGTTGCCTAGGAATGAGACTTTGAGTTGCCGAATGGCAGGGATACTCAGAGGCAATCCGCCCTACAGGTCAAGCCCTACAGCAGTATTTCTTTAAAGCTGTATATACTGAAAGCTGTATTTAATAAAACATTTTGAAACTGTAAATAATGCTTGACAGGAAATTTTTATTGTTGTATCATTCAGAATATGAGCCAAATTATCAGCATAGCCAATCAAAAAGGCGGGGTGGGAAAATCCACAATCGCTTTTAATCTCGGGGTGGCGTTAGCAAACAGTAAACACACTGTTTTTGTCGTGGACGCTGATCCTCAAGGCACTGTTTCTATGTGGGCTAAAGCCAGAACCCGCCATGAATCAAATAAAATAAACCCCAACATCACTTTTACAGAAAACCCCTGGACGCCGGAAGAAATACTTAAACTAGCGCAGCCGCCGGATTATGAATTTATAATTATTGACTGCGGACCGGCGAATAATAAAGCCGCGAAAGCGACTCTTGTCGTATCTGATTTAACAATTATCCCTATTTCACCAAGTCCTTTAGATATCAATTCGGCACGCAGCACCATAGAGCTGATAGAAGAAGGCGCCAGCAGGGGAGCTACCAAGTCTAAAATCTATCTTTTAATATCAAAGAAAATAGTCGGGACCAATTTAGCAAAAGAGGCGCGGGATACCTGCGAAATGCTTAAGCTGCCTATTTTAAAAACTGAGATATCCCAGAGGATCGCTCTGTGCGAATCAGCTATTACAGGACAGTCGGTGCTTGAATACGCACCAAATTCAATGGCAGCAGAGGAATTTATCGCCCTAGAGAAGGAGGTTAAGAAATGCCTAAAGCAAAGCTAAGCCAAATCGCTGCCACATGGATGGATGAAGGGGATACCCTAAAGAAAAAAAGGGCCAATCAGGAGAAAAACCCTAAAGAAATAAAGATAAAGGAGCAGTCTAAGAAAAAACAGACGTTTAATCTTAGACTCGACACTATTAAACGTCTCTGGATGCATCGCGTTAAGACAGATAAAACTTTGTCAGCAATTCTGGATGACTTAGTTCTTACTCATCTGCCAGTGATAAATTTTGAGAAAAAGGAAGAAAAATAAAAAACACGCTCTTAGAGAGTATGTTATTATATGTTAAACTATATGTTACACTTTTGAAAGGCATTGAAAATAAAGGGGTTATGACAGTTTTGGTAAATGATATAACACCATACGGTAAATGATATAACACCAAAAGGTAAACGATATAACACCATAACGGTAAATGATATAACACCATACGGTAAATGATATAACACCAAAGCTGGAAGGAAGAAAATGGCTGAAATAAAGAAGAAAGAACACGTTATAATGGAAGGAAACCTTCTGGAATACCCTATATTTTCTATGCAAAAGAGGCGGGTAGATAGAACCATAGAGGAATATGTATGGGAAGAAAGAAATGGGGCAGGGGAAATAACGGGTGAACGGAGATTTAAGGTTGAGTGTACAAGAGGGGTCCCGAATTACTTTGATATGGATGTTTTTAACGCGATTATGCGAGTCTATGTTAAAAAAGGCGGGGTATATAAGAAAACCGAGATCCATTTTACAATATACGAGCTGATGAGAGAGTTAGAGTTACCTGTTCATGATGGAGCAAGGGTAAACAATGTCCGGGAAAGTTTGGAGCGGATGGCAAAGACTAACCTTCATTTTGAAAATTCCTTTTATGCCGAGAAAGAAAAGACCACCAAGATAGTACATTTAATATCAAGAATAGAGATTTACGAACAGCAAAAAGGGAATAGGTTTATAAATATGGTCAAGGTGGTTTTAGATGAGGAGTTAGTCAATAGTATTGAAAGAAAATATTACAAGTTAATAGACTTTACGATATACAAGGCATTAGCAGCAGGGATGCCGAGAAGGCTGTATGAATATTTAGAGAAAAAAAAGTATAAGAAAAATCAATTTGAGATAGATATAAGAAAATTAGCAAGGTGGATGGGGCTCAAGACAAGTAAAATATCACAGCTCAAGGAACTTATAGGGAAAGCGAATAATGAGCTGAAAGAAAAAAGGGTTATTGATAAGTGGAAATATCAAAAAAATATTGTGGTTTATTATTTCCACAAATCAGAAAGATTTAAGGAAATAGAAGACAACCTCTTTTACTTAGAGAACCTTGTAGTAACTTTTTATCAGGGATTAGGACAAGAAAAGGTGTCAGAAGTATTAAAGCGGGAAGGAATGATTATGCTTCAGGATTTAATAGATGAAGGATATACCAAAGAAGAAGTCGCTTTTGCGTTGGGCTGGGCGGTAGATAATATAAAAGAAATTCATAGTATCCGGATCATTCCAAAAGTTATTGGCCAGGCTCTGGGTGATAAGGAAAGCAAACGTTTGGTAGAAGAAAGAGAAAAGGCAGTGCAACAAAAGAGGTTAGAAGAAGATAAGCAAAGGGAAGAAGAAAGGAAAAGAGGAGAGGAATTAGACAAAGTATTTGAGCAGCTGCCTAAAGAGAAACAAGAAAAGTTAGAGGAGAAGGCCAGAGAGAATTTAATAGAGCAAGGCGTTCACCCGAATTTTATTTTGTTGACCTTGCTTCGGCTTGAGAGAAACAGACTGCTTGAGAACAAAAAAGATTTAGTGAAACAGGAAAGCTTAAAATGAGCGCAAATATTAAATGCCTTACGCCCCAGGAAGAAGAAAGGTTTTTAGATATCCTTAAGAATCGCAAGGATGCCGAGAGAGCCTACATGCTCTATCATCTTATGCTTATTACTGGACTGAGGATTTCAGAGGCGCTAAGTCTTAATGTAGAGCATACCGGCCGGGCCAAGTTAGAAATAAAGGTTAAAGGATGGACCAAGAAAAGGAATCGAAGTCCTGAGCGAAGCGAAGAAAAGAAAGACAGATTTAAGACGGTATATTTTCCGAAAGCCCTGCAAAAACATTTGAAAGATTATTTAAAGATCAAAGCAAAAAGAGGGGAGTCTCTTTTACCTGGTGCTCCTTTGTTTGTTTCTAGAAATAGCGCCAGGATCAGCCCGCGCCAGGTGCAGAGAGATTTCAAGATATGGGTAAAAGAAAGCGGGATTGAAAGCGATCTTACACCACACGCTTTAAGGCATACTGTGGGGACAAGGCTTCTTAAGAAATATAAAAACGCTAAATTAGTTCAGAGATATTTAGGGCATTCAGATGTAACAACGACGCTGAGATATTATGTTGATGTGTTTCCTGAAGATTTAGAGGAAGCAGCTGAGATGCTGGCAGAAAGGTAGTTTAAAACCAATAAGGAGGGAAGCTATGGCGAGAAAAACGGTACCATTTAACCAAAGTGGCGCGTCAAAACTGCCGAATGATAAACCGGTAGTCTACAAGATTCAGACAGACAGTGGAAAAACAAATTATGTTGGCGTAGCTAAGAAAGGGCGTGTTCAAGAGCGAATTGAAGAACATTTGGAAGAAGGTAAAATTTCAGGTTCAAAGGTCCAGATTAAACAGATGCCGAGTATTAAGGAAGCAGAGAAAGCAGAGGCGCGAATTATCGCTCGATCTGATCCAAAGTATAACGAAAAAGGAAAATAATACCCAAATAAGATGGGAGCTGTTATTTAAAACAAAGACATCCTATAAAGAGTAAAGATGAATTTTAATAGATTTTCAAAGAACAATCGTTCTTTTAAAACTAAACGTAACTAAAGACCCTGGCAGGGTTATAGTCTTGTCCGCTGTGGAG
>JAKLQX010000087.1 GCA_022013085.1 Candidatus Omnitrophota bacterium
CAGAAGCCAAAAGAAAAAAATGCAGAAAAAAATAAAACGCTAATAATTATTCGTTTCTTATCTACCAATGCATCTCCTTCTTACCAATTTATTTATATTATTATAATAAAAGGGAGATTAATTAGCAAGGATTTTTAAAAAAAGGGGGGACATTTATCCACATCGTAGGGGACATTTATCCCCTACCTGGCTAACGATAAAACTTAGGCTTGGGATACTTGTAAGGTTTTTTAGCCTGACCAGCATGTCTTGACTGCCCATAGTTAGACTGACGGCCAGAAGAACGGCCAGATTTATGACTGGGCTGTGAGCTGGATTCACCGAATTTATCCATGGTAAGTTCTGCATGTTTTGACACAGGCAAGGTAGCTTTAATAAGTTTTTCAATATCGCGTACATCATGTGCCTGATCAGGCGTAGCAAAAGAAATTGCATGGCCCTTTTTTCCTGCCCGAGCAGTGCGGCCAATACGATGCACGTAATTCTCTGCATCTTCAGGTAAATCATAATTAAGCACTAATTCAATTCCGGTAACATCAATACCACGAGATGCAATATCGGTTGCAACTAGCACCCTATATTTACCAGATTTAAAACCTTCTAAGGCATCCCGGCGTTGGCTAAGCGTACGGTTAGAATGAATCTCTGAAGCAGCATGGCCCATATCCCTGATTGACTTAACAATTTTCCTGGCGTTATGTTTAGTACGCGAAAATAAAAGAACTGGCCCGCGATACTGAATAAGTAATTTTTTAAGTAACTGGATCTTTGCTTCTTTCTTAATGATGAATAACTCCTGAGTCACTCGCTCAACAGTAGTTCCTGAAGGAGCAATCTCAACGCTTAAGGGCAACTTCATATGTTTAGCTGCTATATTCATAATTTCTTTCGGCATGGTTGCCGAAAAAAGCATAGTTTGTCTTTCTTTAGGTAGAAAACGTAAAATTTTTTCTATTTGTGGAGCAAAACCCATATCCAACATACGATCCGCTTCATCAAGCACTAACATTACCACGCTATCCGGAATAAAATTCCATTGTGACATATGGTCAATAAGCCTGCCAGGAGTAGCAATAACTATACGAGGATCTCTGCGCAAAGCCTGTACTTGAGGCGGCATAGGCGCGCCACCAATAAGACAAGCAGTTTTCATGCCGAAAGCATTAGCAATACCTTTACAAGCCTCTTCAATTTGGATAGCCAACTCTCTAGTCGGCGCAAGCACTAAGCCTATGCCTTTTTTCTGCACAAGGCGCTGCACCATAGGAATAGCAAAAGAATGTGTTTTACCTGTTCCAGTCTGGGCAATACCTACAATATCTTTTCCTTCGATCGCTAAAGGAATCGCTTTTAACTGAATAGGCGTAGGAACTCTGAATTTTATGTTTTCTAGGATATCCAGAATCTTCGGAGCAATACCCAAGCCATAGAACCCCTTACCAGCTTGCTCAACATTATTTGTAATTATCGGTTTATTCGTCATCATACCTTAGCTAATTTAGGATCGTGCGTATAAGCTAATAAGCCAAGATGAACATGGCAATAAGCTTCGTGATTATAAATACTTAAAATATGCTTACAATGCAGATATTTGCATTTTCTTCCTTTAAGTGAAGTCTTTACTTTTTTAATCTTACACCTCCTCAAAAAACGAAAAAAGCCGCAAAGGTTAGCTGTCTATCCCTAAACGGCCTCAATTGCCCTAATCTTTATTGTATTATACTCTATTTATCTGTTTTGTCAAACATAATAAACATAAAAATACACCTTTTTAGCGGGTGACTGTCGAGACAGAGCCCCCTGCCTACTGGCAGGCAGGTTGCCGCGCGCAGTAAAACGAGCACGGCGAGGTGGCTCGGCAGGCAGAACCCGCGTACTTCAGGCAAAAAAAGGCTTTCTAGATAGGTCAGAAAAGAATTTTGCCTTAAGTAATCCCTCATTCCATTCACCTTGGGCTGTAGAATCCCAAACAATCCCGCCTCCTATACCCATCTCTCCTTGAGTACCTTGAATTAAAAGAGTGCGGATAGGGATATTAAAAAATATATCCTTGTCAGGAGTAATATAGCCAATAGCGCCAGTGTAAATCTTGCGCTGTTCTTGCTCTAACGTATTAATAATCTCCATAGCGCGAATCTTCGGAGCTCCGGTAACTGAGCCCGATGGAAAAATCGAAGAAAAAAGCTTGTAAATTGATATGTTTTTATCTACCTTAGCAGTTACCGTAGAAGTCATCTGACAAAGAGTTTTATACCTAGCTACCTCAAATAAAGAAGGCGCCCTAATATTAATCCCCAGCCTGCCCAGATCATTTCTTAGGAGATCAGCAATCATCACATTTTCTGCCCGGTTTTTTTTATCATACTTTAAACAAAACGGCGCAAAAAGATCAGTTAATAAACCTTCTCCCCTAGGCCAGGTACCTTTCATGGGCTTAGTTACTATGTGCGTAGCCTGCTTCTTAAAAAACATCTCCGGAGATAAAGAAAGAATATGAAATTTATCGGTTTTAATATAAGCCGGATAAGGCACAGGCTGCTCTTTTAAAAGCTGGCTATAAAGAAACAACGGGTCACCGCAGAACTTAAAGAGTAGCTTGATGCAGTAGGTAATCTGATACACATCGCCCTTCGCTATATAATCACGAATTGCATCTATATTTGAAGAATATTGCTCCTGTGTAATATTTAAGCGGAGATTTTCCGGGCAATGAACAGAAACCGGTTTAAGAAAGTTAATTTTATTTTTCTCAGGCGACTTATACGCGCCTAAGTAGATAAGCGGGAAATCATACTGCTTGTCCTTAGATAATTTTTCTTCAAAATAATATCCGGCTTCATAAGATAAAAATCCAGCTAAATAATACCCTTTAGCAAGCGCTACTTCAATATCAGCAAAACTTGATTTGAATAAAGACGGATCAGTGCAAGATATGATAAATTCAGGATTCTGGAATAAAAGAGGTTTTTTTTCGAACTGGGTTAATACTTTCATATTACTCGTAACGCAAGGCTTCGATAGGATCAAGTAAAGCTGCTTTTTTCGCAGGCCAAAGCCCGAATACTACTCCTACGGCTAGCGAAAATGCAGTTGAGAGAACCACGGAGAATAAAGAAACTCTTACCGTCCAACCCGCAAAAACAGTAATTAATGTGGCGATGCTCCAACCTAAGAGCACGCCAAAAATTCCGCCTAGAAAAGACATTAATATTGCTTCAATGAGAAACTGCACCATAATATCCCTGTTGGTTGCGCCGATTGCTTTGCGCAACCCAATTTCCCGGGTGCGTTCAGTTACTGAAACAAGCATAATATTCATAATTCCAATACCGCCAACCAAAAGCGATATTGCCGCAATTGCGCCCAGCAACAAAGACATAGTTTTAGTTGTTGTTTCCAATGTTTTCTTGATATCAGCCATATTCCGAATCTGAAATGAATCTTCTGCTTCTTTAGGATCAAGCCGATGCTGTTTAATAATCAACTCTGACAAAGCAGTTTGCGCCGCGTCAATAGATTCCGGATCTTTTGCTTCCACATAAATTGTATCCACATAATCTTTGCCAAAGACGCGAAACATCGCCGTGGTAATTGGAATAACCGCGGCATCATCCTGATCATTAAAAGTATTGGCTCCTTTAGCTGGTAAGATACCAATTACTTTAAAATTAAGCAGATTTATCTTGATGGTTTGACCGATGGGATTTCCTTCTCCAAACAGTTCCTTAACTACGGTTGTCCCCAACAGCACAACCTTTTCTCTCATCTTAATTTCACTTTCCGTAAAAAATCTTCCTACTGCCGGATATGCCGCCCTAATTGAAGGATAATCAATCCCTACTCCTTCAACTTGCGTATTCCAATTACTATTGCCATAAACCATCTGGCCTCTTCCTCTTACCGAAGGGCTGGCACTCTTAACTACCTCAGTGAGTTTGGTAATAGCAGCAACATCCTGAAGAGTAAAACGCGTCACCGTCCCTACTTGCATGGATACTCCATGCAATCTTGAAGAACCCGGCCTGATCACTAAAAGATTAGAGCCTAAAGATGCTAATTGTTTTTCAATCGCCTCCTTAGCACCCTGGCCTAATGCCAACATAGCGATAACCGCGGCAACCCCGATTAATATCCCTAAAATAGATAAAACTGAACGCATTTTATGACCAAGCATGGCAGATACTGCCTGTCGCAAATAATCCAGAAATTTAGTTTCACCGCTTAGCTTACGCGGTTTTGCAAGAATACTATTTACCAGGTTATTCCCTATAGCAGTTACCTTAGATATTTCTCTTTCTGCCTGCGTGCGTTTATCATAAATAATTACTCCGTCACGCATTTGAATAACTCTACGGCAATAAGCAGCTACCTCTTGTTCATGCGTAACAATAACTATGGTTTTCCCTTTTTGATTGAGCTTTTGCAATATATTAATTATCTCTACTTTGCTTTTTGAATCCAGATTACCTGTAGGCTCATCAGCAAATATAATTAGAGGTTCATTAACCAGCGAACGGGCAATCGCTACTCTCTGCTGCTCGCCTCCGGATAATTCATTTGGCCGATGCAACATCCTGTCCCCCAAGCCTACCTCAATAATTTCCTGCTTGGCTCTTTCCTTTAAATGCCTTTTACCGGCATAAATTAAGGGAAGCTCGGCATTTTCTAAAGCGCTCATCCGCGGCAATAGATGAAACTGCTGGAAAACAAAACCAATGATCCTGTTTCTTAATGTCGCCAGCTCTTCATCAGAAAGATTGGTAATCTCTTGGCCTGCCAAATAATAAGTTCCTGAATCAGCTCGA
>JAKLQX010000088.1 GCA_022013085.1 Candidatus Omnitrophota bacterium
AATCATCTTTTTATTAAGATCCTCTGCATAGATATAAGACTCATTCTCTGTTTGTATTTCTTTACCTTTTAACAACTCTTTTACTTCTTTATAACAACTATTATAGTCTAAAGCAAAAGACTTCTTTAGAGAATCTTTACGTTTAGATTCTAAAACCTCAGTTGATACTCCAACAAAACCCTTGCCCATTTCTTTAACTGCCGCACACCCGAAAAAAACAGTAGCTAGCAGACAGCAGGTAGTAGTTAGAACAAAACACATACTTCTTTTCATTATCCCTCCTCGCCTATTCATTAATCAATTGCCAAATTTTATCTAAGTTTTTACGCGCCTCAACCTCACCCCTGCGGGCAAACTCATCAGCCTTATGCAATTCCAACCAAAATAAACCAGAAGTATCCGGATGTAATACAATATCCGCTAGCTCACCCTCACGCCTAGCTACTTCAGATTGCAACACCTCAACACTACTAAAAATAATATCCACTATGTTCAAATTAAAAATACTTTTTAAACGGCCTAATAAATCAAACGGTTTATTTTTCGGGATACTTTCTACAGTTTCAGAAGAAAGGTTATTTTTTAACCTTTGCACTTGGTTCAAGATATCTTCTCGCGAAGGAGTTACATTTACAGCAATAATTTTCCTCACTCCCATCTTTAATAACGGCTCAGTTGGCAACGGATAAGTCACCCCGCCATCAAGAAGCATCTCTCCTTTGAATTTAAAGGGAGCAAATATACCTGGCATTGAACAACTAGCCATTATAGCATCAACTAAGAGGCCTTTGTCTAAAATTCTCGGCTCTTTCCTGCGCACATCACTGGCAATTATCTTTAAAGGCAATTTTACATTATAAAATGTTTTACTACCTAAATGCTTTCTTAAGAAACGATAAAACTTATTGCCCTTAATAAAACCCAGCCGGGGAAAAGTCATATCAATCAGCCCCCAAATATGTTTAGGCTCTTTAAATTCCCGGGTAATCTCTAAAATCTCTTTACTGCTTTTACCTATAGCCCAAAGACTGGCAATAAGCGCACCAATACTTGAACCCGCAATAATATCAATGGGAATATTTTCTTCTTCGATAACTTTTAATACGCCTACATGACAAAATCCATACCCCACGCCTACACCCAGAACCAAGCCCACCAAACAATCGCCAAGTTGCCGGGCGATCCTTCTGACAGCCTTAGAATATTCACAATCCGGCTGATCAATAATTAAACGCTCTGCTGCATTAAAGCCTATTCTCGGAATGGTAGCAAAAATTTCCTGCCCTAAAATGTCTAACTGATCGCTATAATTAATCCTGGCTAACTTATATTCATTTATAATTGTTTTTATCTTTTGGGCATCAAAATTAAAATCCCTCTTAAGCCGGCTAATCAGATTATTGGTACGCTTTAAATCCACAGCCTCTGGGCTACTTAATATATGGATCAAATCAGACTGATTAAGCATGCTGATAATCGCCCGATCCATAGCTGCGGGCAAATCTAAAATAATATAATGATAATCATTGACTAAAAAACTGATTATTTCAATTAACCTCTTCAAACAAGCAGAATCATCTTCGGAATAATAAAAACAAAAAAGATCAACGCCAAATTTACTTTTAGAAATAAAATCCTGTGGTAAAGTACGAATCTCAGCTTGAGAAGATAGATTCAGCGCAGCCGGCACATCCAGCGCTAACTTATGCGGTAATGTGTGCGTCTTATCTTGAGGCAAGATATCTAGTATGATCACTGATTTATGTGTCTCGCGATTAAGGCTAAGCGCAAGATTTAAGGCATAGGTAGTCTTACCCGATTGAGAATAGGAACTAAAAACTGAAATAACCGTACTCTCGAATATTCTCTTCTGATGTATATCTTTACGCTTAAGACGGCGGCTTAATGTACGGCTTAAATCAATAGCCAGATGAGGAATACTCTTTAACAGGAAATCAAAATTATCTTTCTTGATAACTAGAATTGCACAATCATTTATCGCCTCACTACTAACTGAATGCGGCTCATTTGTAAGCAAAGAAATAATCCCAAAATATTTTCCGCGATGCAAATACTCTAAAACAAGTCGCTGGCCTGCATTATCTTTTGAATAAATCTGTACACGCCCAGAAATAATACAATAAAAAGCACTTGGGGCAGAACCTTCTTCATAAATTAACTGGCCCTTGCGATATTCTACAATCTCGCTTTTTGCATTAATAGTCGCAAAAAGCGCTTTGCTTACCCCAGCGAAAAATGGCAATTCCTTTATAACAAACTCTTTATTTTTAGGATCCATATTAAATTATTTTGGTCTTAAAAACTTCTGCCAATTTTCTTGCACTTTGCCTAATTATTCGCTTCTGGCTACGATAATCTACATCTACCAAGCCAAAGCGTGGAGTAAAACCTTTATCCCACTCAAAATTATCAATCAATGACCAATAAATATACCCGATTACCTTAACCTCCTCCTGCATTGCCTTGTGCATCTGTAGTAAATGCTCGCGAATATAATCCCATCTTAAATCATCATCATGAGTACAAATGCCATTTTCAGTAATCATAATCGGTAGATGATATTTTTTAAAAGATAACAAAAGTTTATACAGGCCCTCCGGGTAAATATCCCAACCCAAAGAATTCTTGCGTAATGGGTGGTGATTATATTTACAAGTAGCAAGCAACAAACTTCTTAAACTCCAATCTTCTACATGCACCAAATTCCTGCCATAATAATTTATCCCTATATAATCTAGGGTGCGCTTATGTAAAAGCTGTTCAATAAAATAAAGATTATATAATTTATGCCGTAAATAAAAAGCTACCCTATTTTTTACTGATTTCTGACAGATCTCAAATGCCTGTAGATTTGCCGCGATAGACACATAAGGTTTTGCTAAAGAGCCATCTTGATAAATTTTATGGATGATATGGTAGGCTTTAATATGTGCTTGCGCCAAATTAAGCGTTACTTTAGCGGTTTGAAATAATGAACATTTCTTAGGAGGCCAAGCCCCCAATAGATACGAATGCGAAGAATAAACTAATGGTTCATTTATAGTAATCCAGAATTTCACCTCATGAGCATATTCTTTTACTATTTTTTCCACAAAACGCAGAAAATATTTCTTGAGTTTAAACTTTACCCATCCACCTTTCTGAGCAAACCAAGCCGGGTTAGTAAAATGAAACAAAGTAACTATTGGCTCAATGCCTCGGCTTCTCAAGTCCTTGATAACTTTACGATAATGCTCGATCGCAGCTGTGTCGAAAATACCCTCTTTGGGCTCAACGCGACTCCACTCTATAGAAAAACGATGGCAATTATGACTTAGCTCTTGGGCTATTGCAAAATCTTGGCTATATAGCTCATAATGGCGGCAAGCGCATCCAGAAGCCTCTTTTAAAACACCCTTCTGCTCAGCAGCCCACCAATCATTGTGAATATTATCCCCTTCAACTTGATGCGCCGAAGTCGCTGCACCACAAAGAAAATCATGCGGAAAATTTATCATATTAGCTTATATTATACCATTGTGAAAAAGAGAATCCCAACATAATTGTTAGGATTCTCTTTTACTAAAACGCTCTTAAATTGTTCTAATTTATCTTTTAACAGGCTCAGCAGCAACACTTAAATATTTACCCATCGCTTCCCAAGTCTTTAGACCCACTTTACCGTCAACTTTTAAACCATTGGCACTCTGAAAATCTTCTATTGCTTTTTTGCTTTTTGGGCCAATCTTTCCATCCACGCTTCCAGTATAGAAACCTGCATTCTTTAAAGCTGTCTGAATCTCATTAGCTGATGGCTTATAAGGCCCTTGAGGAGGTAAAGGTAATGATTCTTTAGTTACAGGAACAGTTACTTTAATTTCTTGATCTTTAAAATCTGGAACAGTGGCAGTAGAACCAGAAACTGTACTTAGAGATTCCATGGTAATCGGCTGCAACTCCTCCATCTCCTGCTTTTTACCACAACCAGATAATGCCACTAAAATTAAACCCACTATCGCAAAACTCAACAACCTTTTCATGCCTTATCTCCTCTCTAGATTAATAAATATATTTTAATATTATGGCTTTGCTTATCGGCCCCGCCGTAGACGGGGTCGGAAAACAAATCATGCTTCTCTAACTTATACCATCTTCTCTAATTATGATTTTAGCAAAATATTGTAAGAAATCAAATGAATTCTATTATAAATCTCTTAATCCTGGAAATAAAAAGTTAATTAACATAAACAATACCATGCATGTTAAGCCGCAAAAAAACAAAGCTTGCGATACCCCAAAAGTTTCCGCCAATGACCCCGAGATCAAATTACCAAAAGGCATGACCCCGGCAAAGGTAATCATAAACAAACTCATTACCCTGCCGCGAAATTCGTCAGGGACTTTAATTTGAATAAGTGTATTAATTAAAGCAACTGCCGTAACGCTGGAACATCCTATGCAAATTAATGAAACAATCGATATAAGATAATCTCGAGAAAACGAAAATACAATTAAAGAACAAGCAAAAGAAAACACCGACCATATTAAAAGTTTTCCCTTATATTTAAAATCCCCCAGACGCGCTAAAGTTAAAGCACCAATTAAAGCTCCCAATCCTGCGCTAGACATAAGAATACCTAAGCCTTTTACGCCCACATGCAGAATATTATTAGCAAAAACCGGCATGAGGATAACATAGGATATGCCAAAAAGGCTCACTGCTGCTACCATAGACATCAAAGCCAGGATAAGACGATCTCTACTTATAAAAACCAAACCTTGCTTAAGATCGCTTAACGCAGAGTTATTGTTTTGCGCGCCAGGATTTTTATTTAATTTAATTAAAAAAAGCGCAATAATCACTGCCAAAAAACTTACCCCGTTAAGATAAAAACAACCACTCATGCCTATTGCAGAAATCAATAAACCCGCAATAGCCGGCCCAATAATCCGCGAGGAATTAAAAGCTACTGAACTTAATGCAATAGCATTAAAAAGATGCTCTTTACCCACCAACTCCACTACTATCGACTGTCTTGCCGGCGCATCAAATGCCATAATTATTCCATTAAGTAAAGCAATAACCATAATCTGCTGCGGCTTTATAAGCTGAAACTGGGTCAAGAATGCAAGCAAGAATGCAAGCAGCATAAAAAGTACTTGAGTAAAAATCAAAATATTCCTTTTATTTACCCTGTCAGCTAAAACCCCGCCAAATAAAGAAAGCACGAATATAGGTATCGAACCTAAGAAACCCACTACCCCCAAAAGGAATGCAGAGTTGGTTAACTGAAATACCAGCCAGCTCTGGGCAACGCTTTGTATCCATGTACCAACCAGAGATACAAACATACCCAGCCAATAAATACGGAAATATTTTACTTTTAGCGAAGAGAACATACTTTGAACTTTTTAGGAAGGCGTGCTTAACCTTTGTTTTACCAAATCGCTTACTAACCTGCCATCAGTTTTTCCAGCTGTCTTTTGAGTCAGCTCTTTCATCAGGCGGCCCATATCTTTTACGCCGTTTGCTCCAATTGCAATAATCACCTCTTCAATTAACCGCTTAATCTCCTCAGCGGACAGCTCCGGAGGCAAATAGCTTTTTAGAATATCCAATTCTTTTTTTTCTTTTTCCGCCATCTCAAGGCGTGCGCCTTTAGTAAACTGCTCAATAGAATCCTGACGCTGCTTAATCTGCTTCCTGATCACTGTAACTATTTCCACATCATCAAGCTTATCCTTTTTCTTAGCAGTAGCCAAATTTAACATATCTGAACGCAAGAAACTTAAAACTGAACTCTTCAAGCTATCCCTAGCTTTCATCGCTTCTTTATAATCATTAAAAACTTTATCGTTTAACATAGTTTTCTCCTTTGGATATATTTAACTAAAAAGAAAAGCATTCTTTAAAATTAACTAAACGTTTTTCTAAATCCTGTGGCCTAAGCCTGCTGGTTCT
>JAKLQX010000011.1 GCA_022013085.1 Candidatus Omnitrophota bacterium
AAGTTTAGGCATTGAAATATCCAGTAATAAAATATCCGGTTTAAACTCTTCCACGAGTTTTAATGCTTCCTCTCCATTAGCGCCTTCCGCGCAAACTTCGTATTTAGAATGCCCCGCCAATACGCTTTTAATCCCCGCGCGGATTATCCCGTGATCATCAACAATCGCTATTTTTATCGCCATATTTTTTCCCTATCGTATCGGAAGCGTAACTGTTACGCTCATGCCTTTGCCTGGGGTTGAGTTGATGAGCATTAAGCCGTCTAGCACTTCTACTCTTTCTTTTAAACCTAAAAGCCCGAGGCGGAATTTATCTTCCTGCCGCCTGAGGAATTTATGCGCCGCCTGAGTATAATCAAAACCCTGCCCGTTATCGCGGTAAAATAATTCCACGCAACTTGCGTTTTGCTTTATGTTTACTTCCACATTTTTTGCTTTTGAGTGTTTAGCCATATTCGTCAGCAGCTCTTGCGTGATGCGATAGATTAAAAGGCTATGCTCCGTGGATAATTTCAATGCCTCAGCTGGTTTTTGAAAAATATATTCTACTCCGGTAAGGTGCTGCGACTCTAAAAACAGCGACTCTAAGCTTTCAAGCAACCCAACTTCATCTAAATCCGGCGGACGCAGTAAAAAAGAAATGTTGTGGCTTTTCTCAATAAGGCCCGAAGTTATTTTTTTGCATTCTTCTATTTTTGATTTTATCTCTTCCTGACTGCCAGATAATTCCTGCGCAAGGAGCCCGAGATAAATTTTTAGCGCGCTTAAATCCTGGCCCATCTCATCATGCACGGCATTAGATAGGTGTTTACGTTCATCCTCTTCAAGATTGATCATCCGGTTAAACATATCCTGCCGGTAAAGATGCTCCTCTATCCTGCGGCGATAAACCGCGAAAGCAATAAAAATCCCTATAATTAAAGCACTGATTAAGCTGAATTTTAAGAAAAGGATTGCCTGCTCTTTATCGCTATGAGATAAGGAAACTTGCTGCTCCACCTCCTGCAAGTTTGACTTACCCATGGAAGTGTCTAGAAATGAATCTATTTTGTAAACCCTGTTTTCGAAAGTCATAAACAGGTTATTTGTTACCTCGTTAATTTCCCCTTCTCGGCTGCCAATAACCGAGGCGATAATTTTTGAACCCAGCGACAAAAGTTCATCAAAAGAGCCAGCTATCTGGCTGGCCCAATCTTTTTGCTGTGGCAAATAAGCGCTTTGCTGATAAATTTTAAGTTGTTGCTTAAAATTATTCCCAGCCGCTAAAATCCTCCTCAGATCCATCGCCATTGGGGCGGCGCCCAAATAACGCGACACGCGCCAAAAAACATAATTGCGGATACCCATGGCATAAATCGTATTATTTATGCGCATCTCAAGTACCGCGCCTTCAAGCGAGAGATTACGTTTGCCTAGATTTTCAATTCTGCGGCTAAGCCCCTGGATGCGGGATATGCCAACCAAGCCGATAACCAGGATCAACAAAATTAAAAACGCGAAAGCAAATAAAAGCCTTTTTTCTTTAAATTTTCCGGGCTTTACGATCACCTTTCAAGTTCCCTTATCCGCTGAAGCGCTTTTTTCGTCCACTCATCATTGGGATCGCCATTCGAAGCGCGCTTTCGCCAATAAACAAGAGCCTTATCAAAATTCCCTCTATCCTCATTAAGTAAAGCAAGGTTTGAATAAACCGTCATATATTCAGGGTCAGCTTTTACTGCTTTTAGATATACCTGTTCCGCTTTTTCAAGATTGCCTTCTTCCTCATAAACAATACCCAAACTATTATAAGCAGCAGCGAACTTCTTATCCAATTCTATTGCCTTATTAAAATAAGTTTTCGCGTCTTCATTATTAAATTCCGCTCGAGCGTGTAATCCTTTTTGATAATAAGCTTTGGCGGTTTCTTCTAATACAGGTTTCTTTACCTGAACGCTAACTACTTGTTTTACCACCTTCTTTTCTACCATTTTTTCCGTCTTTTTTTCTGCCTCCTGTGACGGCTTTACTGACTTATCTGCTGCTTTATCAACCGCCTGCTTTAATATTTCCACGGCTTTTTCAGCTTTTATTGACGCTGCTTTTAATACCTGCTTTGCTGCTTCATCGGCGGCAATTGCATCATCCATCTTCTTCTTAGCGGCTAGGCCTGCTGCTTTATCTTCTAGAGCTGTTATAGTAGCTGCCTTTTCTGTCGCTTGCCTTAATATTTCCTCAGCTTTTATTGACGCTGCTTTTAATACCTGCTTTGCTGCTTCATCCGCTGCAATTGCATCATCCATCTTCTTGGCAGCCATCTCTACTGCTGCTTTACTTTCCGCTATTATTGCTGCTTTATCCTCTGGAATTACTATACTAACCGGCTTTCCTATCTCCTGTTTTAACATTTCCGCGGTTTCCGCGGCTTTTATTGACGCTGCTTTTAATACTTGCTTTGCTGCTTTATCTGCCGCAATTGCATCCTCTAACTCTTTCCGAGTAGCCATTCTTTCTGCTTTATCTTCTGCAATTATTGCGCTAGCCGCATTTTCTGTTGCCTGGTCTAGCATTTCCGCGGTTTTTTCAGCTTTTATTGACGCTGCTTTTAACGCCTGCCTTGCTGCTTCATCGGTTGCAACCGCATCATCTATCTCTTTCCGAGCACCCATTCTTTCTGCTCTATCTTCTGAAATTATTAAGTTAGCCGCCTTTTCTGTCTTCTGTTTTAACATTTCCGCGGTTTTTTCAGCTTTTATTGACGCTGCTTTTA
>JAKLQX010000089.1 GCA_022013085.1 Candidatus Omnitrophota bacterium
TTTCTGCCATAAGCAGAAAACAGGAAACAATGTTGGCTTTTTTATTTGTATCTAACTGCTAAAGGAGGAAGAAAATATGGCTACACCGCTTGAAAAATGGGTTGAGGAACAGGCAAAACTTACCAAGCCGGATAAAATTTATTGGTGTGATGGTTCTGAAGAAGAAGCGCGCAGGCTTATCGTAATCGGAATGAAAGAAGAAAAAATCGGGGATGTGCCGATTTTCCAGGAACTTAATCAAAAAAGTTGGCCAAACGCCTATTACCATCGCAGCCATCCGACGGATGTAGCACGCACAGAGCATTTAACCTATGTATGCCATCCGGATAAAGAAGTCGCCGGGCCAAATAACAATTGGATGCATCCTGATGAAGCTAAAGAAAAAATGCGCAAACTTTCTGATGGCTGCATGAAGGGCAGGACGATGTATGTGCTCCCCTATATGATGGGGCATCCGGATTCGCCTTATGCAAAGGCCTGTATTCAGCTTACGGATGTGTCCTATGTTGCCGTGAGCATGCGTATTATGACGTGGATGAGTAAGAAAATCATCGAGAAAATCGGTACGCGTGAAGATTTTGTTAAAGGATTACATTCGGTTGGAGACTTTAACCCGGACAAGCGTTTTATTATGCATTTTCCTGACGAACACTTGGTTTGGAGTATTGGCTCAGGATATGGTGGCAACGCGCTTTTAGGAAAAAAATGTTTCTCTTTGCGCATTGCTTCTTGGCTTGGTTTTCAGGAAGGATGGCTTGCTGAACATATGGTCATCCTTGGAATAGAGGATCCTAAAGGCAGCGTAACCTATGTCACTGCCGCTTTGCCTTCTGCTTGCGGTAAGACTAATTTAGCTATGCTTGAGTCCGCGCTTCCTGGATATAAGGTATGGACTCTAGGCGATGATATTGCTTGGCTCAACGTTGGCCCCGATGGAAGGCTCTGGGCGATTAATCCGGAAGCAGGATTATTTGGCGTTGCTCCCGGAACTTCGATGAAGACTAATCCCAATATGCTTAAAACTCTTAAGGCTGCAAATTTTTATCCCACTCTTTTTACCAATACCGGTTTGGATGTAGACACAAATGAGCCGTGGTGGGAAGGATTGGATGGTGCTGCCCCAAAAAATATCATAGATTGGCAGGGTAAAATTTGGGATAGTTCCTCCGGCTCAAAGGCCGCGCATCCTAATTCCCGGTTTACTGTTTCTATTCATAATTCACCCACACTTTCTAAAGAATTCGATAATCCTAAAGGTGTGCCTATTTCGGCAATAATCTTAGGAGGTAGACGGACTCAGCTTGTTCCTCTTGTAACCGAATCTTTTAACTGGCAGAACGGTGTATATCTCGGCGCGCGAACCGGCTCAGAAACTACCGCAGCTGCAGCGCATCAAGTAGGCCAGCTTCGCCGGGATCCGATGGCTATGCTTCCATTTTGCGGTTACAACATGGGTGATTATTTCCGGCATTGGTTAAGTATTGGTAAAAAGCTAACACAGCCACCGAAGATATTCTCGGTTAACTGGTTCAGAGTTGATGATGAGGGTAAGTTTATTTGGCCGGGGTTCGGAGAGAATATCCGTGTATTAAAGTGGATAGTGGATAGAGTGCATAATCGCGTGAAGGCAAAACAAACGCCGTTAGGACTGATTCCAGAGGCGCAGGATTTAGAAACCGATGGCTTGGGTATTCCTAAAGAAAAAATGGCCAAACTTTTTGAGATTAATGCGGAGTCGTGGAAACAGGAACTACAGGATACAGAAAAGTTTCTGAATCAGTTTGGCAGCCGTACGCCTTTAGAAATTTGGCAGGAACACAAAAAGCTTGCCGGGCAATTCGATAATAATGGTAGCGAGTATGAAGATTCTATCCGTTATGGCGACAGAGGAGGTGCTTAAAATGACGATTGAACCATTACGGATAACTCGCTTTTCCAAATTTACAGTTAAGAAGAGTCATAGTTATAAAATAGAGATTACTGATGGCTGTTTCTTTAAGTCTTGGCAAGAAAATTATGCTAATGATGAAGAGGCAATAAAAGGGGCAAAAAGAAAATTTGGAAACCTGCTTGATTTAAAGGAGGTAACGCAGTATGGCTATTAAACTAAAACAGGATGTGGGGGCGGCAATTTGCAAAAAGTTAATTATGATATTAAAA
>JAKLQX010000090.1 GCA_022013085.1 Candidatus Omnitrophota bacterium
TTATCTAATGCATTAATCTTAGAAGGGATAGTTTACCCGTATGGGGTAGTTTTATGGCGTAAGGCGACCCATAAATTAATTACTACAGATAAAAAAATATATTTTTTAAAAGGCAACCGCAAAGGTTTAGACAGCCTTAATTACCATAAGGTTAAAATTACTGGTAAATTGATTACTCCGCCTGATTGTCAATATCCGATTGTTGATGTCGTTATTATCGAGGCACTAAATTGACGAGAGCCCTTCCGATGATTCATTTTAGCAGGGGCAAGGGCTAGAATAAACAAGATTAGAGCGTTATGGTTTTATCCTGCTTTTTGCTTTTATTTGGCTGGGCGTGTTTGATCGCGTACTTTGGCCGTTGGTTGGCGTAGTAATCAGATTTATGGGGGTAGGGTATTAAAATGCGTAAGATAAAAGTTAATTTAGGGGTACGTTCATATAATATACTGATTGGCAGGGGTATTTTGAATAACCTCAGCCGTCAATTGCAAAAGCTAAACCTTGGGACTGATGCTTATATAATTACCAATGCTTGGCTTAAGAATAAATACGGCGTAATTTTACGAAAGGCTTTATCTAGAGGTGGGTTTAATGCTCATTTTAAAATTGTTCTGGATAGTGAAAAAAGTAAATCATTAGAAACCGCAAGTTTAGTTATTTCCGACCTGGCTAGATTTGATAATAAGAAAAAAGTTTTTATTATTGCTTTTGGTGGTGGTGTAATAGGAGATCTGTCAGGGTTTGTTGCTTCAGTTTATAAGCGGGGTGTTAGTTATGTGCAGGTTCCTACGACATTGCTTGCTCAGGTTGATTCTAGCATTGGAGGTAAAACTGCTGTAGATTTAGTTTTAGGCAAGAATTTGGTGGGTGCATTTTATCAGCCAAGGCTTGTTTTCGCTGAGATTAATTTTCTAAAAAGTTTAAATAAGAAACAGCTGGCTTCGGGATTAGCTGAAGTGATTAAATATGCTATTATCAAAGACCGCAAACTTTTCAATTTCCTAGAAAATAAATATCAAGCTGTGCTTAAGGGCGACGAGAAAGCATTAGAAAGCATTGTTAGCGCCTGCAGCAGTATTAAGGCTGGTATTGTAAGTAAGGATGAATTGGAAGTATTAGGTTTAAGGACAATTTTAAACTTTGGCCATACTATTGGCCATGCTATTGAGGCTGCTTCTGGTTATAAAGGTTATAACCATGGCCAGGCAGTTGCTTTGGGTATGGTTGTTGCAGTAGAAATAAGTAGGAAGCTTGGGCTAATTAACTTAAATATAGCTAAGCGTATTGAAAAATTAATTAAACTTTATGGCTTACCCGTTAAATTAAAAGGTGTAACAATAAACAAGATTATTGATGCGCATTATCATGATAAGAAGTTTGTGGGTAAGGAAAATAAGTTTGTACTTATAACTGGCGTTGGCAGCCCTAAGATTGTGCGTAATGTAAAGTTAGATTTAATAAAAGAAGCAGTCAGAAAAGTAGTTTAAGGCTTATCTCTGGGTTGCAAGAGTAATAAGCATACCCCCGCTATCTAATTCCACGGTATTTGCAGTGATTGTTTTTACTCTAGCTCCATCGACGGAATCATTTTCTCTTACAATTTTATTATTCACAAGCGCGTAGCTGTCATTATCGGAAAAGAATATTCCGCTTAAGACAAAATTTGCCTGCGGGGTTTTATTTTCTTCCAGGGTAGGCCCTGGCGTTACAACTGAAATGGGAGGTATAGTTTTTATCTCCTTAACAGGTTGGTCGGTTAAATCTGGGCTTTTCTTTACAGTAACAGCAGTTTCTGTCTTGTGTCTGAGTAAAACGAATACAAAGTTGCTTAGGAACAGTCCCGCGATCAGTATCAGAATATAGATAATATAGGGTTTAGTTGCTGATTTTGGTATCTCGGGGATCGAATTTTTGTGTATTGATTGTTCGGTTTTTTTTAATGCTTCGTTAATTATACTCATACATTCTGCCCTACTGAGTAGCAATCCAGTTCCTCAATACATTTTTTAATAATATTAAAATCTATTTTTTGAGTTTGACTGACAAATCCGGCTAAGAGTGCTCGGTCGCAGATCATGTTAATTAAACGCGGTGTTCCGCTTGAAAAACGGCTGATTATACTAATAGCCTCGTCGCTAAACTCGATTTTCACTCCACCGGCAATTTCTAAGCGATGGCAAATATATGATTTTATTTCATCATTGTCTAACGGGCCAATATGGTATCTTACCATAATTCTTTGGCGCAGCTGCCTTAAGTCGTGTAAATTAAGCCGGTTATTTAATTCTGGTTGGCCGACTAGAATTACTTGTAATAATTTATCTTTTTCTGTTTCTAAATTTGAAAGTAGGCGGATCTGTTCAAGCAAGCTAGGTTTTAAGTTTTGGGCCTCATCAATAATGAGTACTAAGTTATTTCCTGCAATAGACTCATGCAACAGAAAGTTATTTAATTCCCAGACCATGCTTAACTTAGTTTTGTTTTTTGGAGTAATCCCGAAATCTTTGATAATTGATTCTAAGAGCTGAACTTCTGAAAAATTAGGATTAAGGATGAAGGCAGTTTTTACGTTTTTACTAACTTGATTCAAAAAAAAGCGGCAGATAGTTGTTTTGCCAGTACCGATCTCTCCGGTTAAAACAATAATTCCTTTTCTCTGTGAGACTCCGTAAAGAAGGTGAGAAATAGCTTCTTTATGTTTTTTGCTGGAAAAAAAGAAAGCCGGATCACTAGTAACATTGAAAGGCCTTTCTTTTAAACCATAGTATTGGCAGTACATTTGTTCACCTCTTAATTATTATAACAAAAATGCCAGTTTTGTAAAGTATTGACATATTTGGAAATATGTGTTATATTTTTTCCCATAAGGGAAAGAAACAGCCACGCAAAATTAAAGGCAAATATGGTCGATTTGGCAAGAAAAAAAGAAATGCGTTTTTCTCCCCGAGTAGATTTTCATTCACTGTTTCGTTATCAACTCAGGGGTAAGCCTGATTTTGCTAATGCTGTTAGTAGCGATATAAGTTGTGGTGGTTTAAGGTTTACTGTTGATAAATTTATCCCTACTTTTGTTCCACTGATGCTTGAAATCAATGTCTTAAACCGTGTATTAAGGCCGATTGGCAGAGTAGCTTGGTCAATGCCGTTAGCGCATTCTAATCGCAACCAGATGGGCATTGAGTTTGTAGAGTTTAATATGCTAGAGAAGAATTATCTTAAGAATTTTGTAAATATGCGCTTAAGTTGAAATTCAAAGGCAAAAGGAAAGGAAAAAAGTAAATGGTACCTGAAGCAGTTAAGAATGAAGAAGTAAAGGCAAAACCAGGGGTAGAAAAGCAGACCAACTGTTTGGCTTGCAATAAACTGATAAAGAAATTAAAAGTTTATTACCGTAATGGGAAATTCTATTGTAGCAAGAGATGTTGGCGGACATTTATGGATAAGGCAAAAGAGAAAAAATAATGAAAACGGGTAAAGAACGTAGGCAACATCCTCGTCTAGATCATAAACTACCAGTTAACTTGGCGGTTAACGGATTTGGTTTTGTTACCTCAACGCATAATATTAGTTGTGTTGGGGCTTATTGTCATTTGGATAAGTATATGCCACCGTTTACGAAGATTTCTGTAAAGCTAAGTCTGCCTAATAGGCCAAAGGACCATGCCTGCCTGCCGACAAGGCAGGGATTGGCTTCCAAAAGCACTATTGTTGAATGTAAGGGCGTGGTGGTTAGAAGTGAAGATGAGGTTAATGGCGGTTTTAGTATTGCCATATTCTTTAATGAAATGCGTAACGACCAGCGTAAAAAAATCGCTCAGTATATAAGCCAATTCTTGCCTTAGAAGTGGACTCCTAATCAGTTGGGAAAAATCAGAAAACATAATTCAGTAAAACTAATTCTTGGCTTCATCTATCGCGATGAAGCCGTTTTTATTCAAGCCAGAAATAAGCTGAAAGTAAGATTCGGCAAAATTGATTTCCAGTCCTGTATGCTTGATTTCAATTATACGAATTATTATAAGTTAGAGATGGGGGATGGTTTAAAAAGAAGGTTTGTCAGTTTTAGCAAATTAATCCCCGCCAGCGGCCTTTACCGGATTAAACTCTATACTAATAGGTTAGAATCTAAATTTTTAAATGCTTCAAACAGATTAATTAATATTGATCCTGGTTATATAGACAAGGCTAAGCTTGTGTTGGCCTCAACTAAAGATTACGCGCACAGGATCTATTTACATAAAGGAATTTTTGCCGAAGTTACCCTTTCTTATCACGGCAATTCATTTTTTCCTAATGAGTGGAGTTATCCAGATTACCGTAGTAAAGAATATATTGATATTTTTAATCAGATTCGGGCCCTATTATGACAGATTATCCAGCGTATCTTAAAGCAGCTAAAAGCGGAAAATTAAAAAAAGTAGCCAGTGCGCTTTTTGATTCTTTAAAATCTTGCGCTATCTGTCCGCGATTATGTTCAGTTAACCGCTTAGCGAATAAAACTGGTTTCTGTAAAACTAAGAAGTTAGCTAAAGTTTACAGTTTTATGGCGCATCACGGCGAAGAACCGCCTGTTTCAGGGAAAAAAGGATCTGGAACGATATTTTTTAGCCATTGTAATATGAAATGTGTTTATTGTCAGAATTATGAGTTCAGCCAGTTAGGTAAAGGAAGTGAGTACACAATTAATCAGCTTGCAGAGGTTATGCTAAATTTGCAGAGTTTAGGTTGCCATAACATTAACCTAGTTACTCCTACGCATGTTTTACCGCAAATTCTTTCAAGTTTGGAGTTAGCTGTTGCTGGAGGGTTGAAAATACCTCTAGTTTATAATACTAGCGGTTATGAGTTAGTCGAAACTATTAAATTACTCGATGGTATAGTCGATATATATCTTACGGATATGCGTTACGCAGATAGCGCAATTTCGCAAAAATTATCTTCGGCTATTAATTATCCGCAATGTAATCAGTCAGCAATTAAAGAGATGTATCGCCAAGTTGGAAACGCGGAGTTTTTTACGTCAGGGTTAATGAAAAGAGGGTTAATTATAAGGCACTTAGTACTTCCGAATTGCTGTTCGGGTACAGATAAAATAATGCAATTTATTGCTAAAGAAATTTCCGAGAATGTTTATATCAGTTTAATGAGCCAGTATCTTCCATATCATTTGGCTTCAGGTTACTTGGAGATTAACCGCCGTTTAAAAGCCGAAGAGTATGAAGAGGCTAAAAATATTTTAAAGAAGTATAATTTATCTAATGGCTGGATCCAGGAGTCATATGGTGAAGAGCGTTTTGCCGGAGTAAATATTAAGCCTAGTTAAACATGCCTAAAGAGTCAAGTTTTAAGAAGGTCATAAATTTTATTTTTGCTAAACTTTTTTATATCAATGATTCCGCGCAAAAGATTGCATTAGGAGTAGGCTTAGGTGTATTTTCCGGGCTTATGCCCGGAACTGGCCCAGCTGCGGCTTTATTTTTGGCATTTGTCTTTCGGGCTAACAGGGCAGCTGCTTTATTGAGCAGCATACTTACTAACACTTGGTTAGCTGTAGTAACTTTTATCTTGGCAATAAAAGTGGGTTCTGTTATACTAAAAACTCATTGGCAGGAAGTGTATCAGTTAGCGCAAGGAGCAATCCATGATTTTCACTGGGTTAAATTCTTTAAACTTTCATTTTTAGAAGTGCTCATGCCAATTATTACTGGATATATAATCATCGGTTTGTTTTTAGGAATAATTAGCTACTTTTTAACCCTTCTAATAATCAGGAGAAATAACCATGGAAGTAAAACAACTTACTAAAAATATTAAAAATGATTTTAATCGGGCAGTAAGCCTTGTCGGCGTTATTCCTTTACTTGTATTTATTTATCTAGTAGTGGGTAAGCTTGCTAGTTTTAATGCTTTAGTCGGTGAAGTCGGATATATTGTAATGGCGACGATTGGCGTTTTTATTATGGGGATCGTAGTCGGTAGGAGGATGCTTATGTCGGTAACCTTTAAATTAATTGATGACAACCAGAAGATCCTTTCTATGCAACAGGAGTTGATTGAAAAAAACCGCCTGGCGGCAATTACTGAGACTGTGCTTGCTTTAGGGGATCAAGTGAACAACCCGCTTTTGGCGATCTCCGGAAACCTTGAGCTATTGGAGCTTGAGCTTAAAAATGTGGAACTAAACGAGAAGACTCGCAATAGGATTAAAACCATGCTTAATAATTTTCATAAGATTCGTGAAGTTACGGATAAGATGTCAAAACTGACCAAAGCAGAACTAATCACAATCCACGGCGATACCCGTATGATTGATTTAAGTAAATCCGTGTAGTTTTCTAAATTAAATATTCTGTATTGACATTTGACACTTATAATATTAGAATAATATCTTAATATTAATAGGGGGTTAATAAAAACTATGTACCTTAGGGTGCAAAAGGCAATTCTTGCTATTTTTATTGTATCTTCAATTATCTCTCCTGTTTTTGCAAAAGAAGCGCAAAATCCCAATTCCGAAGAAGTAAAATACAGCCCAAAAAATCTTCAAGATAAAGACGCAATGCAAGCCGAAATGGATTTTTATGCCGGCAATGACCATGAGGCAGAGTTAATCTTTACGGGCTTAAGAGCAAAGAAGGACCATGATATCGCGTTGTGGAACAATCAGTTGGGTTCTTTATACTTGACGCAAGGCAAGGTTAAAGAAGCCAAAGACGCATTTATGGAAGCCTATCTTTTAATGAATGATATTACTGCTTTTAAAGATTTAGAATTACATTCAGTGGGGCTAGTTAGCTCTGAGATGACCAAAGGATATAAAGGGGACCCCTATGAAAAGGTGTTTAACTCTTTTTATGTTGGGATGCTTCTTTATGCCGATAACGATCTTGAAAACGCGTTGGCGGCTTTTAAAAATGGTATTTTGTGCGATTCTGATGTTACGGGCAAACTTTATAAAAGCGATGTGGCATTAATGTATTTAATGGCCACGCGTGTGGAGTTAATGCAAAAAAATCAGTCTATGGCAGATGATTTTTTTAAACAGGCAACAGAAGCCTTTTACCTTTCCCATCCAGATAATCGACTGCTAGTTTCTCAAAAACAGGGTTTGTTAGATGATTTAGATAAAAAACAAAAAGAGTTACAGGAGAAGGAAGCTAAAGAAAATATTAAGCTAGAGAAAGTAATTAACGCCCTAAAATCCGAGATTGGCAAACTTGAGACGGATATTAAATTGGCCGGGGATAACATCGAAGATAATAATCGTAAGATCTCTATTGATAGCTTAAAAGAGTTCATTGACTCTAATGATAATACCTTAATCTGTATTGAGACCGGTAGAGGCCCCCTTAAATATCAAACAGGTACCTACGGGGAAAAGGCAGTTTTTACGCTAAAGCCGTATCCAGCTGTGGGTTTTAGTATTGTAATTGATAATTTTACGCAAATTAAAGCCGGCAGTTTTCTTAAGAATAACGATCTTTTTTATCAAGCCTCTACCCGTGGCGGTAGAGTTATGGATGGTCTATTAAAAGGTAAAGCAGAATTCAAAAAAACTACTCAAGATATTTCAAATGTGCTTTCTACTGCGTCGCAGATTTATGATCCTTACGGGGTGTTTGCTATGCTTAGCTTCGCTTCTGGAGCAGTCAGCAGTGCTACTAATCCTTATGCCGATGCCCGGCATTGGAGTTTACTGCCTGCGGAGTTGCAGATAATCTCTTTGCGTTTGGCCACCGGAACGCATCAGTTACAGATTAACGCCTATGATTCTACGGGCAAAACAATTGAAAGCTCTAAAATAAATGTCCAAATTTCGAATAGTTCTAACAATGTTATTTTTAAACGCTTTCGTGGGGTAGAATCTTAAAATGAAAAAAATACTTTTTATGATATTTTTGGTATTTTTGCTTTCTGGCTGCGTTAGTGTGAATCCTTATGTTTTAACCAAAGGGCAAACTTCCCTGGATTTGACCAATAATCGCGGGGTGGCTTTATTTACTTTAAAAGCTGATAATTCAGGGGGAGGCGCTCGACTGCTTTTGTCAAGTTTTATGGCGCGAGAAGTTAATCAGTATAAACCTTATAATACTTTAGGAGTATTTTCCCTGCCGCTGATGGGCGAAAACTATTACACGACTGATAATTTATATTTTTGTTCAGTAGTTTTGAGCAGTGGAATCTACCGTCTTGATTCGTTTAATGGAGTGGTTAATCCATTTTTTGCTATGCCAGCCGCGCTTAAAATTGATAAAATTTTTGATATTTATCCTAATAAAATAAACTATCTTGGACGTTTGAATTTTAGTAACGTAGATACGAAGTCAGTTTTTACGCCTTTAATCAGCGCCGAGGATACCTCTGAGCAAGATATAATAAAATTTAAAGAAATCTTTCCTATATTAAAAGATAGGCAAATCAGCAAGGATTCATTCTATTAAAAAGGAGCAGTAATGAAAAATTTCTCGTTTATTTTTTTGTTTGTTTTGTGTTTATCTGGCTGCGCTACAATAGAGACTTCTTATACTAGGGCTGTGCCTTTAGATGAAGATGATGGGTTAGGAGGGACAGGGATAGAAGCAACGGATATCCGCACGGTTTCCAGGAAAATGGCAGAATCAATTTTGAACGTTCCGCAAATAATGAACGCCCAGGGATCTCCAATGATCGCGCTGCTTCCGGTAAAAAATTCAACGCGTTTTATAATTAATAAAGATATCTTTACTAAAAAAATTCGCATTCAGCTTAACCAGAACGCCCAGGGTAAAATGACATTTCTTGCCCGCGACCGCATTGATGATATCCTAAAAGAAAGGCAATCTAAGCGTGATGGGTTAGTGGGTTCAAGCAAGAGCGTGGATTTAAAGGGAGTGGATTTTTATTTAACCGGCGAGTTGATGGGGTTAAGTAAAGCCAACCAGGGAGACCGATCGGATTATATCTCTATGTCATTTCAACTTATTGACACCGAGACATCAGAAATTATTTGGGAAAATGAATACGAGGTTAAGCGCGTAGGTACATCTGGGGTTGTTTATCAGTAATCCTTAAAAAACCAGGAGATAATTACTATGTGTAAAAAAATTTTACTTTTATTTTTAGCAATTGTTCTTGTTGGTTGCGTGGGGGTTCCAGCTAAAGGAATTAAACCGATAAAAGAATCTCAACTTTATGAGGAAACTGAAACCTTTGTCTATTTAAGTAAGGGAATGAATAAGCGGCTTCTCTTGGCGGATCAGCTAGTATCAGCAACTGAGGATGGGCGGCTGGTGGTAAAAGCTAAGTTATTTAACAAGTTATCTGAAAATTTACGTGTGCAGTTTCAAACTATATTTAAAGATAAAGACGGCTATCCTACCGGCGATGAAACGAATTGGGAGCTAGTGGTTATTCCGCACAATGCTTATTATTATTATGAAGTTAAGGCAATGAATACCAAGGCGGCCAAGTTTGTTACACGTTGCCGCTATGCTGAATAGGCACCTTGCGTTAAAAAGGCACCCCGCCGCTTAAAAGGCACCCCGCCGCTTAAAAGGCACTCCGCGCTTATTGGAATTGCGCGGGTATTCGCCAGGTGGCGAAAATTGCGCGGGTGTTGTCTAGGTAGGCAAGACACCCCGCGCTAATTGGTATTGCGCGGGTGTTGTCTAGGTAGGCAAGGAGAGAGAGGATTATGATTATGAAAACTTTTGTCTTTTTGTTAAGTTTTAGTTTTTTAGCTTTAAATAGTTTTGATGCCTTCGCGCAAGATCAAGCGAAGAAAATCTATACCTACGATCAAAGCAGTATTAGCGGCAATGTGATTAAAAAAGATTTAAAAATTAAAGCCGCGGTTTTTGTCTCCGAAAATAACTTAAAATTTAAAGATAGCTTGTTTAATCCTCCGCAAGATGAGCTTCTAGAATCAAAAACAATTTCGATTGATAAAGCTGATATCAAGATCGATAACAGCCAAAAACATCCGGTAAAAGAAACGGATTCAGAATTAGTAACCGGCCTTTTAACTGATACCCTGCGAGAAAGCGGTAAATTTGCTATTATTGAACGCCAGGATGTTAATGCTATTTTACGGGAAGCGGAGTTTAGTAATTCTAAATGGGTTAATTCTGAGCAGGCGGCTAAAATAGGCAATATCTATGGGGTTAAATATATTGTAATCGCTAATTTACTCAAGAATGAAGCAGGGGAAAGGGTTGCTGTAAATAATTATGCTTTAGCTTTACGCCTGTGTGAAGTGGAAACTGGCAATATTTCTGCTACAGGGCAAGGCGATGGCGTGACAATAAAAGATGCGATTGCTAACGCCGTAAAGAATTTCTCTTCTAAGATTAACAGTCAACCCTGGGGTACGCGTATTGTAAAGGTTGAAGAAGGATTTGTATATATTGGCGCGGGTTCCGATGAAGGCCTAAAACAGAAAGATGTATTAGAAGTTTACAAATCAAAAGACAAAATTATTGCTCCGCTAACTAGCGAAGATTTAGGCGCAGATAAAGTAAAAATAGGTAGGCTTGAAATTATTGAAATCTTAAACTCGGGTTTGTCTAAGGCTAAGGTTTTGGAATCTTTAGAACCAATTACTATAGATTTTATTGTTCAGGCAAATCCGGTGTTGTCTAGCAACACTGATGAGATGGCAAAATGGAAGAAAATTTACGGTGATCCTTCTTCAGATAAACCTAAAGCTGAACTATCCCAGAGCCCTGTTCCTGCAACTGACAGTTCTGTGACGAATATGAGTATGTCTATTGAGGGATTAGTGCAGAGTGTTAGTCCGTCGATAGTTATGATTACTACTGTCACTAATAGCGGTGGTAGTTTAGGTAGCGGTTTTCTGATTAGTTCTGATGGAATCATTGTCACCAATTATCATGTGATTAAGGGCGCGGAAGGCTTGAGCGTAAAATTTACGCAGGAAAAAGAATTAATTACTAATGTCAGCGTAATAAAAACCGATGCTGTACGTGACATAGCTTTGATTAAGATCAATGCTCCGGTTAATGCTACTCCTTTATTTTTGGGAGATTCAGAACAAATAGCTGTAGGGGAGCGTGTGGTTGCTATTGGTAATCCGAAAGGCCTGCAGAATACAGTGTCTGACGGATTAGTCAGCGCAGTGCGTGATGAGGGCGGTATAAAACAAATTCAGATTAGCGTTCCGATTTCTCCTGGTTCAAGCGGAGGCGCTTTGATAAATATGCGCGGACAGGTTATCGGAATTACTTCTTCAGGTATTGATCAAGCGCAGAATCTGAATTTTGCTATTCCTATAAATTACGTTAAAGAATATCTGCAACAGTAAATCTTTTTTGCCCCATCCACCCTTAGTTTTGGGAGAGAGGTTTTAATGAAAAAGTTAGTTTTACTGCGGCACGGAGAAAGCACCTGGAATAAAGAAAACCGTTTTACTGGCTGGACAGATGTTGACCTTTCTGAAAAAGGAATTGTTGAAGCTAAAAAGGCTGGAGAGGTACTTAAGAAAGAGGGTTTTGTTTTTGATCTGGCTTATACATCTGTTTTAAAAAGGGCGATCCGTACTCTTTGGTTAACTTTAGATGGAATGGATCTAATGTGGATACCGGTTTATAATTCCTGGAGGCTTAATGAGAGGCATTACGGTGCTTTGCAAGGATTAAATAAATCTGAGACTGCGGCAAAATACGGTGAGGAGCAGGTACTTATCTGGAGGAGAAGTTATGATATCCCTCCTATGGCTTTAGATAAAAATGATCCACGTTACCCGGGGAATGATGCGCGTTACAGAGATCTCGCTTTGAAAGATTTACCTTTGACAGAGTGTTTGAAAGATACAGTGGCGAGGTTCTTGCCTTACTGGCATGAAACTATTGTTCCGGTTGTTAAAAGTGGTAAACGCGTGATAATTGCTGCGCACGGAAACTCTTTACGTGCTTTAGTTAAATACTTGGATAATATTTCTGATGCCCAGATTGTGAATTTGAATATTCCAACTGGTATGCCCTTAGTATACGAGTTAGATGATAATTTAAAGCCAATAAAAAACTATTACTTAGGTGACCCGGAAGCAGTAAAAAAAGCTATTGATACAGTGGCTAATCAGGGTAAATCAAAGTAGCTTGCCTACCGGCAGGCAGGGGAGGGGTTATGGCAGTTAAAAAAATTGGTGAGAAATATAAATGTAATGTTTGTGGTAATGAAGTAATTGTGACTAAGGTTGGCGGCGGGGAATTGGTTTGTTGTGGAAAGCCTATGGAGAAAATAGAAGGAAGTGGAGGGATCTAAGGGATGAATAAGCCAATTAAAGGCACAAAGACGGAGCAGAATTTATTAAAGGCATTTGCCGGTGAGTCGCAGGCGCGTAATCGCTATACTTATTTTGCCTCGGCTGCAAAAAAAGCAGGCTTTGAGCAGATTGCTAATATTTTTACTGAAACCGCGGAGAATGAAAAGGAGCACGCTAAGGTATTTTTTAAACACTTAGAAGGTGGGGATGTAGAAATTACTACTACTTATCCTGCCGGGGTAATTAGTGATACAAAGACTAATTTAAAAGAAGCTGCTGCTGGAGAAAATATGGAGTGGACCACGCTTTATGCAGATTTTGCTAAAGTTGCCAAAGACGAAGGATTCCCTGATGTAGTGCGCTCTTTTGAGCAGGTGGCCAAGGTTGAGAAGTTTCACGAATTCCGTTATCGCAAATTAATTAATAACCTGGTTAACACAGAGGTATTTAAGAAGAAGGCAAGTATAAAATGGCACTGTACTAATTGCGGTTATGTTTTTGAAGGCCTTGAAGCACCTAAGGAGTGCCCTGCTTGTAAGCATCCACAGGCTTATTTTGAGGTTTTGGCTGAGAATTATTAATTATAAGAATATGGAATATAGCTAAGGAGGGAGCGTAGATGAGAAAAATATTTTTGGTGTTTGGCATCATTGTTTTTTGTTTCTTCTTAACTGGCGCTTACACGGTATTTGCCCAAGAGGAAACTGTTTCTAATACTCAACAGAGTGAAACCGTTTCTAATGTTGAGCAGGGAGAAACCGGCTCTGATACTAATTGGAAGCAAGAATTGGATTCTGGTAAGCAACAGATTCAAGAACAAAAGCAGGGGAATTTACAAAATGCTCAGGCAGCAAGAGTAGAAGAAGATCAATTAAGACAGCAAATAAAAGCTGCGATGAACGCAGGTGATATGAAAGTAGCTGGGCGGCTTAGAGAACAGCTTAAATCTATTCATCAGGAGAATTTGCAAGAAAAGGCGCAGGATATGCAGAATATGCAGGCTGCTAAGCAGGAATTACAAAGTAATGTTCAAGAAGCCCGACAAGCAGATAACTTGCCTTCTGGGCCACAAGGTGAAACAGGGACAAACGTGGGTAATCCTCCAGGATCTAAAGGTGGACCAGGTGTAGGCGTTGATAGAAGACCAGGATTTGACAAAGACAACAATCCTCCCGGAGCTAAAGGTGGACCAGGAACTAATTGGGAAAATAAGCCAGGACCGCAAGGTGGACCAGGTGTAGGCGCTGATAGAAGGCCAGGAATGAATTCTTCAGGATCGCAAGGTGGACCAGGTGTAGGCGCTGATAGAAGGCCAGGAATGGGTAATCCTTCAGGAGCTAAAGGTGGACCAGGCGCTACTCCTAATCGCGCAGGTTCTCAAGGGGGAACAGGCGGGCAACGCGGTGGTGGAAAAAGTAGATAGAAGTTAGTAAAATTTAAAAACCCCTGCAAGAAATTTTTGTAGGGGTTTTTATTTATCATAGATTTTTAAAAATTATAGCAGTATAATATTGTATATGCAAAAAGTTCTGCCTAATGAGATTTTAGCTTATTTATTAGATAAAGCTGAATTAATAGGTTTATATCAAAAGAATTAAATATTTTATGAGTTGGTATGTTTATATTATCGAGTGTAAAGATACTTGGCTTTATACCGGCATCACTAAAGATTTAGAGCGTAGGGTTAAAGAGCATAACAGTAGCAATGGTTGTAGGTTTACCAGGTGTAGAGCCCCGGTTAAATTGATGTATAATGAAAAAGTGAGAACCAGGTCTATTGCATTAAAAAGAGAAGCTGCGATTAAGCGCCTGAGTCGAAAAAAGAAATTAGAATTAATAGGCTAATAGGGGGAGTTAATGGCAAATTTTTCTTTTGATATTGTTTCAGAAGTAGACTTGCAAGAAGTGGACAATGCGGTAAATCAGGCGATTAAAGAGTTAAGCCAGCGTTATGATTTTAAGAATAGCAAGGCATCGATTGCTTTTGACCGTAAAGAGAAGAAGATTACCTTGATTGCAGATGACGATTTTAAATTACGCGCGTTAACGGATATTTTAACTACACGTTTAGCAAAAAGAAGCGTTTCGATTAAAGCGCTTAAATTTAATGAGCCGGAAAAGGCATTTGAAGGTTATCTGCGCCAGAAGATAGAAATCTGCATGGGTATTGATAAAGAAAGAGCAAGGGAGTTAACCGGTATTATAAAAGAATTGGGTGTAAAAGTGCAAACTCAGGTTGAAGGAGATAAGATTAAAGTTTCCTCTGCCAAGAAAGATGAATTACAGGCAGTTATTGTGCATTTAAGGGGCTTGAATTTTTCTCTACCTCTTAATTTCTGTAATTATCGGTAAAACCGATTTAATATTAAATTAGTTGTGTTATAATATTAAAACAAACTGAAAGGATAAAGCAATGGTAAATTTTACTAAATTTGGATTAATAATTTCTAGTGTTGTATTTTTTAGCGTAATTAATGGTTTTGCCCAACAGTCTGAGATACAGGATATTAGCAATCTGGAATTTTCTAGAATGGATAAAGATCAGAGCGGTTTTATTTCTTCTAGTGAGATGCAAACGTATCAGACGGATAAATTTAATGAGTTGGATAAAGATCAGAGTGGAGATCTTACTGCAGATGAGTTAGCCCTTGATAGGACTAAAATGCACCAACCGGCTGATAAAAATATGGATGGGAAAATCACTCAAGAAGAATCTAGCTCGCAATTTAAGGAATATTTTCAGCAAATGGATAAAGATAAAGACGGCCAGGTTTCTGAAGCTGAATATACGGATTATTGGAAGCTGATAAATAAATTTTAAAAAAGGAGAAACTATGGAAGGTGAATATGCAGGGCGAAATCGCAGAAGGTCTGAGCGTATAAATGTTGCCTTCACGCTTGTCTATAATGTAGAAAATCCTTATTCTTTGCGTATTAGCTTAGGGTCAGTTGATGATATAGACGCATTAATGATAGATTTAAGCGATATAGGTATGGCCATTACGACCAGGTATGACCTTCCTCTGGGTACAAAGCTTTATATTAAATTTAATGTTATAGATCTGCATTTAGCTGGCGATGACCGCTGGAGGCATATGGAAATTACCGGAGAAGTAGTTTCTAATATTGTTTTACCGGATACAAGCCAAAGAAAGAGCCATAGAATAGGCGTAAATTTTATTAATGTTTCAAGCGAAGATAAAATTGCGATAACTGATTTTGTAAAGCGCAATAGAAAACCGGGAACGAAATAAAGGCAGGAGCCGATGTTTAGAGAAAAGATTAAAGTTTTGGATTGCACAATCAGGGATGGCGGGTTGATGAATAAGCATGATTTTGACCTGCGTTTTGTGCGCGAGGTTTATAAAGCGATTTCAGAAGCAGGCGTAGATTATATGGAGATCGGTTATAAGAATTCCAGGAGGCTTTTTAATACTAAAGAGTTTGGAAAATGGAAGTTTTGCGATGATGAAGATATAAGGAAAGTAATTGAAGGAATCCAATCCAAGACTAAGATTTCGGTTATGGTGGATGTGGATAGAGTAGATGTAGGCGATGTTTTGCCTAAAAAAGACAGCCCGGTGGATATGATTAGGGTTGCTACTTATGTTAAAGATGTGGACAAGGCGATATATCTGGTAAACCATTTTGCTGATAAAGGCTACGAGACTACGGTAAATATTATGGCAATATCCCGCGCCCTGGATAACGAACTTACAGAATGCTTGCAGCAACTAGAAAAAGAGTGCAAGGCACAAATTGTATATATCGTAGATAGTTTTGGCTCACTGTATCAGGAAACAACGGAGTTTTTGATTAAAAAGGCAAAGGGTATTCTAAGGACCAGGGAAGTTGGGATGCACGCGCATAACAATCAGCAGCTTGCTTTTGGCAATACTATTGAGGCAATTATTCATGATGCTAATTATGTGGATGGGTCTATTTTTGGTTTAGGCAGGGCTGCGGGAAATTGCCCTACAGAACTGATTTTGGGGTTTCTGAAGAATCCTAAATATGATATCCGCCCGATTCTGGATGTTATTTCCAAAGAGTTTATTCCTTTGCAGAAAAAGATAGAATGGGGTTACTTTATTCCTTATGCGATAACCGGGATTCTTGATGAGCATCCGCGTACAGCGATTGCTTTACGGGAAAGCGACAAGAAAGAAAATTACCGCGAGTATTACGAGAGTCTAGTCGGCGAGGTTGAGGAATAAGTCTTGTAGACGGTAGATTCAAAATGCTAACGCAACACTTCACAGAATTTTTCATGAGGTGTATAAAAACCAAGCGTTTTTCTTGGTCTATCATTTAATTCGTCTTGAACTTCTTTAAGTCTATTTATAGAGATCTTATTAAAA
>JAKLQX010000091.1 GCA_022013085.1 Candidatus Omnitrophota bacterium
TCTCAGCTTTATCTAATCTTAGATAAGCCTACTGTTGCCAAGCGCTCTTTAGATAATTTAGTTTCTAAAATTTTAAAGAGTGGAATTGGGATAATCCAGCTGCGGGATAAACAAAGTGACAAGTTGGATTTATTAAATTTAGCGATCTCCCTTTCCAGGCGCTTAAAGAAAAGCAAAGTGCTCTTTATAATAAATGACCATCTTGACGTAGCTAAACTTGTTAAAGCAGACGGTTTGCATTTAGGGCAAATGGATCTGCCTTTAAGCGCGGCTAGAAAGATATTAGGTAAAGATTATATTATTGGAGTGTCTTGCCATAATCTGCCTCAAGCACTAAAGGCTCAAAAAGATGGAGCAGATTATATTGGTATTGGGCCGGTGTATAAAACATCCACTAAACCCGGATCTAATGCAATAGGGATAAAGGTTTTAAAGCAACTTAAAGGCAGGATAAATATTCCGTATTTTGCTATTGGTGATATTTGCAAGAACAATATTAGTAAAATAGCTTCTGTTGGTGTAACGCGTGTAGCAGTTTGCAGGGCAATTTTAAACTCTAAGAATATTAAACATTCAGCTAGAGAATTACTCAGCGAATTAAGGGTAAAGTGACTCAATTAGAATACGCCAAGAAGAATAAGATCACCCCGCTTATGCGCAAAGTTGCGCGTATTGAAGGAGTATCATCTCGCCAAATTATGCGCCTTATTCGGGAAGGCAAAGTGGTCATTCCTTTAAATATCAATCATAGAATTAATAAACCTTGCGCAGTAGGAGCTACTTTGCGCGTAAAAGTAAACGCCAATATTGGTACTTCTACTGATGCCTCAAGTATCGCTGATGAAATAAAGAAGGTTAAAGTTGCAATTAACCACGGTGCTGATGCATTGATGGATTTAAGTGTAGGGGGGGATCTTAAAAAAGTAAGGCATGAAGTTTTAAAGCACTCAACTGTTCCTGTGGGAACGGTTCCAGTTTATGAAGTAGCGGTTAGGGCGCAGGAGAAAAATAAAAATTTTCTGAAATTTACCGCCGAAGATATCTTACAAGTTTTAGAAGAGCAGGCAATAGAAGGTGTGGATTTTTTTACCATACATAGTGGTGTAACACGCGAAAGTCTTAAAGCATTAAGTGAGAAAAAAAGGCTGATGGGTATTGTTTCGCGTGGCGGAGCGATTATCGCCAGCTGGATGAAATATCACAAAAAAGAAAATCCATTTTATTCACATTTTGAGCAAATCTTAGATATTGCTTATAAATATGATGTTACTTTAAGCTTAGGTGATGGGTTAAGGCCGGGCTCAATAATAGACGCAACTGATAAAGCGCAGATTACTGAATTAAAAATCCTGGGAAGGTTAGCAAAGCGGGCAAGATTAAGAAATGTGCAAGTAATGATTGAAGGCCCGGGCCATGTGCCGTTGGATCAGATTAAGCGTAATATTGATTTAGAGAAAAAATATTGCCATGGGGCGCCTTTTTATGTGCTTGGCCCATTGGTTACTGATGTTGCCCCGGGTTATGACCATATTACTTCTGCTATTGGAGGCGCAATAGCAGCGAGTTGCGGGGCGGATTTCCTTTGTTATGTAACTCCTGCTGAACATTTGCGTCATCCAACAGCTGAAGATGTGCGAGAAGGCGTAATTGCCGCGCGTATTGCTGCTCATGCTGCAGATTTGGTTAAGCGTAATAAAGAAGCCATCACTTGGGATAGGAAAATTTCAATGGCGCGTGCGGCGCGTAATTGGAAAAAGCAGATCAGTTTATCCATTGACCCGCAAAAGGCAAAGGCATATAGATTATCTAGTAAGCCAAAATTATCCAGTGTATGCACGATGTGCGGAAAGTATTGTTCTATTAAATTAATGGAAGATTGCCTGTCTGCCCTGCCTACCGGCAGGTAGGCGACAGGCCTGATATGCGAGAGTAGTTCAGTGGTAGAACACCAGCTTCCCAAGCTGGATATGGGGGTTCGATTCCCCTCTCTCGCTTAGATAGGCTCAAAATGAAAAACTTTATACTAATATTAATTTTAGTAATTGCGGGATGCGTTAGCGCGCCGTCTTATATTGCTAGGCCGATTTCTCCTATGATGGCGACTGGCGTTTCTGGTGTGCATCATCGTGTAGAAGCAAAACAAACTCTTTGGAGGATATCGAAATTATATGATGTTGATATTGATGATATTTTAAGGGTAAATAATATTTCTGAGGCTGCCGTAATTGAAATAGGGCAGGTGCTTTTGATTCCTAATCGCTCAAAAGGCCAGCAAAATATTTTGATGAGTTCGGCTGTTAAGTCAAGCATGGATGATTTTATCTGGCCTTTAAAAGGCAGGGTCATTACTGGTTTTGCGGTTTCCAATCAGGGTATTGTTAATAAAGGCATAAATCTTCAGAGGACAAGCAAAGCTGATGTTTTGGCTAGCCGTAGTGGGAGGGTAGTTTTTTATGCCACTGATTTCGGAAACTTTGGTAATACCCTAATTATTGATCACGGGGATGGGTTACGCACTGTGTATTCGAGGGTTTCTGAAGTTTTTGTGCGCCCTGGTGAAGATGTACAAAGAGGGCAAGTTATTGCCCGCGTTGGTTCTACAAATAGAGATAAAAGCGTTTATCTACATTTTGAGATCCGTAAGGGAACGTTTCCACAGAATCCGTTATTTTATTTACCATGATAAAAGATAAATTTTTTGACCGTTCAAATTACCTGCAAATTTTAGAAAAGCGTATCAATAGCTTAAAGGAAGGTTACCGTCAAAATATTGCTATTGTTGGCGAGGAGAATGTCGGCAAAACTAGTATTGTTTTTAAATTTTTAGATAAATTTTACGACCCGCGCATTATTACTGTATTTTTAGAGGTTAGGCCTGAACCACTTGAGGATTTTGCTAGAAGATTTATTGGCGTTTTGCTGTATAATTTTTTGATTAATAGTGGTATACCCTTAAAGGAAGACCTGGATTATTTAATCAAAAAATCAGAAAGATATATTCCCAAGACCATTTTCAAGATAAACTCTATTTTGAATGCTTTGTCCCGCAGAAAAAAAATAAACATCTTTACTGATATCTTCAGCCTTACTGAGTCCATTCACCAAGAAACAGGCAAATTTACAGTTTTTTTCTTGGACGAATTTCATAATCTAGAGAATATTGAAGTTAAAAATTTATACCGCGAGTGGAGCAAGCTGCTGATATTACAGAAAAATACTTTATATGTCATAATAAGCTCAAGGGTTTTTAAGGCCAAGCTTATACTTTCTAAACAACTTTCCCTCTTGTTTGGTAATTTTGAGGTAGTCAATATTGAGCCTTTTGATATTTACTCTAGCAATAATTATCTTGAGGAGCGTTTACCCGCATTAAGATTAGAACCTGGATTAAAGGATTTTATAATTAATTTTACGGGAGGCTATCCACTTTATTTAGAATTAATTTGTGACGCTTTAATCAAGGCAGATATCTCTGCTGATTTAGCAGGAATTTTAGAGGACCTGCTTTTTAATACCTCAGGTATTCTTAATCAAAAATTTTCCAATTATATTAAGCGCTTCCTGGATTCATCGTCAAGCAACGATTATTTATCTATACTTTATCTTATCTCTAGCGGCCGTAACCGTATCAAGGATATCGCTCATATCTTGCATATGCAAAGAAAAGAGATTTTTGCCAAGATAACCTACCTGCTTGAGCTGGATGCTATTACGCGCAGCGGGGATTTTCTTAAAGTAAGTGATAGATTGTTTGCTTATTGGATGCGTTTTGTTCACCAGGAGAAGATGCGCTCTTTAACATTTGACGCTAAAAATCAGAAAGAGAAATTCCGCGATAGCATTCAGGAGCTTATTCAAGAATTTTTAAAGCAGGCTTCCAAGCCATTAGCTAATCGTGTGCATGAATTGCTGCAGTTGTTCGAAGGTGACCTTATGCAGATTGAGCGTAAAAAAATTAGGCTTAATCATTTTAGAGAGATCAAGCCTTTGGCGTTTAAACACCGTTTCTTAAAGGAAGGTTTATTGGGCCGGTCTAATGATGCGCTATGGATTATGGCGGTTAAATCCGAAGCTTTGACTGAACAGGACATCGCGGAGTTTGCTAAAGAATGCAAAAGATACCATCATAAATCGCAACGTAAGATCATGGTTACTTTAAAAGAAGTGGATGCAAATGCTCGTTTAAGGGCGTTGGAAGAGAAGATCTGGACTTGGGATATAAACAGCTTAAATCAGGTTTTGGATTTATTCTCTAAGCCACGTGTAATCGCATGAACCCCGCACCTTCTAAATATTCCATTATTAAAGCTATAGGATTTGAGAAATCGAATAAGAAAGAAGGTGCGGGGTGAAAATTGGAGTAATTTCTGATACGCATATTCCGGATAGAGCTGAACATATACCAGAAGATATTTTAAGCGCTTTTAAAGAAGTAGACATGGTGGTGCATGCTGGAGATATGGTAGATTTGCAGGCTATCGAGGAATTAAAGTTAGTATGTAAAAGAGTAGTTGCTGTAGTCGGGAATATGGATCGGGAATCAGTACGGAAAAAGTACCCGGTAAAAGTAATGCTTGATGTGGAAGGTTTTAAGGTTGGTATTATCCATGGTTGGGGAGCTCGTTTGGCGCTCGCGGAAGTTGTCAAGGATGCCTTTAAGACGGATAATCCTGATATAATTATTTTTGGGCATTCACATAAATCCATGAATGAACAGATGGGTGGTATTTTATTTTTTAATCCCGGAAGCGCGACTGATGTTACTGCGGATTATAACTCTTACGGTATAATTGAAATAAGCGGAAAGATCAGTGCTCGGATAATTAAGATTTAGATATGGATAAACTTTGGGCTCCCTGGAGAATTAATTATATAAGTAGTGTTAATAAAAGCAAGGGATGTATTTTCTGCCTGGCGAAAACAGGTAAATCTAAAGATTACGTTATTTTTAAAACACGATTTTCCATCGCTATGTTGAATATTTATCCTTATAATAACGGGCATATGCTTATCTCACCTTTAAGGCATATTCGCGATATATCGCAAATGCGAGAGAATGAAATCTTAGACCTATTTAAATGCTTAAATAAAGCTAAAAGTTTGTTGCAAAAGGTGCTTTCGCCCCAAGGTTATAATATTGGGCTTAACTTTACTCGTGTTGCAGGCGCAGGTATTGTTGGGCATCTACATTTACATATTGTTCCCCGCTGGGTGGGGGATACTAATTTTATGCCGGTAATTTTTGGAACTAAAATTATATCGCAGTCTTTGGATGAGTTAACTAAAAAATTAAAAGATGCCATTAGGTAATATTAAAATGTTTGAAAATAGCTTTCTTGCTCCTTACGCCATGAAGAGTTGCAACTCACGTGGCCGGGTACATATTGAGGATGAACATGCATATCGCACATGTTATCAGCGCGATCGGGATCGCATTATACATTCTGCTGCTTTTAGGAGATTGGAATATAAAACCCAGGTTTTTGTTAACCATGAAGGAGATTATTACCGTACTCGCCTAACACATAGTTTGGAAGTTTCTCAGATTGCCCGTACAATAGCGTACGCATTGAAGTTAAATATGGATTTAACGGAAGCAATTGCCTTGGCGCATGATTTAGGGCATACCCCTTTTGGCCACGCTGGAGAAGAAGTATTAAGTGAATTAATGGCTAGTTGCGGAGGGTTTAACCATAATTTGCAGGGTTTGCGGGTTGTTGATTATCTGGAGGAGCGTTATCCTGATTTCCCAGGATTAAATTTAAGTTGGGAAGTAAGGGAGGGTATAGTTAAACATTCATCAGCATTTGATATTGCGGTTTCGATTAAAGAGTTTCACCCTAGACAGATGCCCACGTTAGAAACCCAGTTAGTTGACGTAGCGGATGAAATTGCTTATGATAATCATGATCTTGATGATGGTTTAACTTCAGGCTTGATCAAGGAAGAAGATTTAAAGGGGTTTGAAATTTGGGATAAAATAAATCGTAAAATTAACCAGAAATATGCTAAAATTGATCCTAATCGTCGCAAATACTTGATTATCCGGGGATTAATTGATCTGCAGGTTACTGATCTCATCAATCAGACAAAAACGAATATCGCGCGTTTTAAGGTTGAGAAATACACTGATCTTAAAAAGATTAATAACAAGATAATAGATTTTAGTAAAGAGGTTAAAGATTTAAGGAAACCATTGCGGCAGTTTCTCATGAGCCGCCTCTATCATCATTACCGGGTTATACGCATGAGTACTAAGGCCAAGCGTTTTATCAGTGAATTATTTTGTGAGTATGTGCGTAGGCCCGAACAGTTGCCTACTGAAGTAAGGGTGAGGGTTGCTAAAGAAGGTGTTAGGCGAGTGGTTTGTGATTATATTGCCGGGATGACTGACCGGTATGCCCTAAATGAATACAAAAAACTATTTAACCCCTACGAAAAAGTATAGGTCTTTAATATCAGCGGTGCATAGTATTTACCGTTTGATTAACTCTACCTATGAGCTTAAAGAATTAATTAGCCGCATGGGAAGATTGTTTTGCCAGTTTTTTAATGCTCAATATTGCTTGGTTGTTTTGTTGGATTCTAACAAAAAATATTCGATAATTAAATGCCAGATAAGCGATAATAAAAAGCTTTTGATTGATAAAAAAGCTAAAATAACCAATAGGATTGAAGAGAAGATTGCCAGGACTTCTGCTTGTATAAGGCAAGGTAATCTCTTAGGTATTCCGCTTATCTGCGAAGATGTTTTAGGGTATGTTATTATAAAACGCATCAAAGTTGACAAATCATTCGACATATTTGATCAAGAGATGCTCATGACTATGGCGGAGCAGGCGGTTATCGGAATTAAAAATCTGCAGCTTTATGAAGAGCAGCAAAAAATCGTTTTTGGCAGTATCAAATCTTTAGTCACTCTTTTGGATACCCGTGTGCCACAGGAGTATATGCATTCTCCTAATTTCAGTAAACTGGTTTGTGCTTTGGGTTATGAAATTCATCTGGATGAAAAGCAGATTGAAACTCTCAGGTATGCTTCTCTCCTGCACGATACTGGCAAAGTAGATATCCCATTTGAAATATTAACTAAAACTGCTAAATTAACTCTCAAAGAATACAATATTATTAAAAAGCATCCGGTTAAGGGAGCGGAGATTTTAAGGCCTTTGCAGATTTTACGCCCGGCCATACCGATTATTATGCACCATCATGAAAAATATAACGGAATGGGGTATCCATCGCGCCTTAAGAAGAATAAGATTCCATTAGGCGCGCGTATTATGGCTGTAGCTGATGCTTTTGAAGCGATGGTTTATGGTAGGCCATACCGCGAAAGGATGAATATTAATTCGGCTATAAAAGAGATCAAGAAAAAAAGTGGAACGCAATTTGATCCTAAGATAGTTGAGGCCTTCTTAAAAGTGATTAAGAAGATTAGTAAAAGAATTTACTTGAAACAGGATGACGTAAAGATATAATAGCTGACTATGACAGAAAATCAGGGATCTCTGCAAGGTGAACTTTTTACCCATTCGGCGGATGATGGGCAGTATAAGCCACATGTTCGGAAAAACCCATTTTTCATGCGTTTTCGGGGATATGAAAAAGTGTTGCTTATTGTTATGGGTGTAGTTTTAGTAGGCATTGTTTCTTTTTCTTTTGGCGTGGAGAATGGTAAGCGTTTGATTTTATCCGCTGATAGTCAAGGTGGCTCAGCTAATTACACTATTCAGGTTGCTGCTTTTAAGAATAGGGAGTTGGCTGCCAGAGAAGTACAGTTATTATCGAAAAAAGGATTAACCCCGTTAGCTTTTTCTAAAGGGAATTATATTATTTTGTGCGTAGGCAAATTTCCTAATCAAGAGAGCGCGCAACCTTTGCTGATTGTGTTGCAGAGAACCTACGCTGGTTGCCGCATAAGGAGGTTATAAAATCATGTCAATACATCCGTCGTTAATTATTTCGGAAGCGGACAAAAAAGCGCGTTCAGTATTAAAACGTACTGAACGCATTAGGCAGATGCAAGAAAAAGGTAAATGGAAAGAAGGAGATTCAGTCTATGGGCTTCCTAAAATCAAAACCTTAAGAATTAAAATTAAGAAAGAGAAGGTAGAGAAAGCTGAAAGCGCAACTACTGCTGAAGGCGTTCCTGCAGTAGCAGCTGGCGCAGCTAAAGAGATAGGAAAAGCTGCTCCTAAAGCTCAAGAGAAAAAATGAAGTACCTCGGGCCTCTTAAATGAAATACTTGAGCGGCCGGAGTTCATCCGCCCCGCTGATACCGGGGTGGTTTATGGCCGAAAAGTATAAATGCAATTAGTTTCCAGGTATTCTAGAGTATTAATAATTATCTTTATAGTCCTAGTGGTTTTTGCTATGGCTGCTTATGCTGCCACTTTTAACGAGTTTAGGGGGCAAATTAATGCAAGTGGCATAAATGTGCGAGTTGATGCTACTATAGGCGCGGCTGTTATCTGTACACTTGCCAAAGAAGATCAAGTAGAGGTAATCGCTGAAGCTTATGATTGGTATAAGATTCGTTTACCTAAAACCGCGCCATGTTATATAAAGAGAGAGTTGGTTGAGTGTATCAATCTTGATTCTATCCCTAAGCCGGCCGGGTTAGGAAATCAATGTAAAAATGGAAAAGTAATTAAAGATAGGGTTAATATTCGTTTTAAGGCTAGCGAATCTTCATGGATCCTGGGTAAAGTGGACAAGCTTACAGTGGTTAATATCCTTTCGTCTGAGGGTGACTGGTTAAGAATAGAGCCAGTTCATATGAGTTTTGGTTGGGTAAATAAAAAGTTTGTTAATAAAGAGTTTATTAATAAAGAGTTGACTAGCCTTAAGCAAGAAGCAAAACTCGAAGTTATCCCAAAAGAAGAGGGGTTATCTAATGCATTAATCTTAGAAGGGATAGTTTACCCGTATGGGGTAGTTTTATGGCGTAAGGCGACCCATAAATTAATTACTACAGATAAAAAAATATATTTTTTAAAAGGCAACCGTAAAGGTTTAAACAGCCTTAATTACCATAAGGTTAAAATTACTGGTAAATTGATTACTTCGCCTGATAGTCAATATCCGATTGTTGATGTCGTTATTATCGAGGCACTAAATTGACGAGAGCCCTTCCGACGTTAGACGGCTCACGGGTTTTAATGGGTTTGTTACCTGCGCAATTGTCTGAACAATATGCGCAATTAGAGCGTTATGGTTTTATCCTGCTTTTTGCTTTTATTTGGCTGGGCGTGTTTGATCGCGTACTTTGGCCGTTGGTTGGCGTAGTAATTAGATTTATAGGGTAGGAATATTAAAATGCGTAAGAAAAAGGTTAATTTAGGCGTACGTTCATATAATATACTGATTGGCAGGGGTATTTTGAATAACCTCAGCCGTCAATTGCAAAAGCTAAACCTTGGGACTGATGCTTATATAATTACCAATGCTTGGCTTAAGAATAA
>JAKLQX010000092.1 GCA_022013085.1 Candidatus Omnitrophota bacterium
AGGGGAGACTTATTTTGATGATAGCGATTCTAGCTTATATATGTGCAGTGGTACGGCTGGAGCATATACTTGGGTAGTCGCGGGAGTGCCCAAGGGTTTTTGTGTTTTTTCGAGTACGAAAACCAGTTGTCCTGTTGGTTACACGCGAGGATCGTTGTTTGACAGCAGATTTATAATTGGTGCAAGTGCATCCGTTGGTGGAACAGGTGGTAGCGATACGCATAACCATCCTAGCAGTACAACACATGTTGCTTCAGGGGGAACTGCTTATGACATTACTAACCCAGTCGTCGGTAGTGGGCCTGTTAATAGAGGCCACACTCACGGATTTGATATAAGCAATAGAACTACATTACCGCCTTACGCTCAGGTTTATATTTGTTGCAAAGACTAGCCATGAGAAAAATATTAGTAATTTCCTGTGTTATGTTTCTAATTGCTTCTAGCGCAGCATTTGCTAAAACGCTTCCTAGCGTGAATTCCGCGAAAGATTTATCTACTAAGATAATGGCAAAGGTGGCGACGGGTGATTTAGAGGCGGCCTTAGAAATGATTAAACCTTATACTTTTATCAGTTTGGCAGAGATGGATGCTATTATTGCTCAATCTAAAGAGTCTAAAGAGAAGTTTGGAGAAAGAAATGGAAAGTCGATAGGTTATGAATTCATTAATTCTAAAAGAGTCGGAGATAGTTTGTTAAGGTTTCGTTATATTGAGAAGAATGAAAAACATGCATTGCTCTGGGAATTTTACTTTTATAATACCAAGGAAGGATGGATTCTAGATTCCTTTAATTGGAGCGATGTTTATAAGCCGCTATTTGAAGGCCTTAATAAGTAGGCCGCCATTTTTATATACAAAATCCAGCCGTTTAAATACACAGCAGATGCTTCCTGACTTATCATCGCTTAAAATGAAGAAAATTATAGTGATAGCACTTTTTTGCCTGGGGATGTTTTTGACAAATGCTCAGGCGCAAGAATCCTCTAGGGGAGCCTTACACCCAGCGAGTTATTGGCAAAATATTAAGGATGCTACTTTGCAATGTCTTTTGTGCCCGCGCAAATGCGTTCTTGCTTCTGGGCAGCGCGGTGTTTGCACTGTGCGCATAAATAAGGGAGGGAAGCTTTATAGCTTAGGTTATGGAAATCCGGTAGCTATTCAAGTGGATCCTATTGAAAAGAAACCGTTTTTCCATGTTTCTCCTGGTGAGCCGGTTTATTCGCTTGCCGTTGCCGGATGTAATATGCGTTGCGTATTCTGTCAGAATTGGCAGATATCCCAGTCTAAGCCAGACGAAGCCAAAAGTTATAATCTTTCTCCAGAAGAAGCGGTTAATCAAGCCATACAAAGTAATTGTCATTTTATTGCTTATACTTATACCGAACCGACAGTATTCTATGAATATATGTTTGATATCGCAAAATTAGCTCGCGGCAGAGGTATAAAGAATACGATGCATACCTGTGGTTATATAAATCAGGAGCCGTTAAAGGAACTGCTGAAATATATGGATGCGGTTAATGTTGATCTCAAAGGCTTCTCTCCTGAGATCTACGCTAAAATCTCAGAGATGGCGCGACTTGAGCCAGTTTTGGAGACTCTTAAAACAATCAAAAATGCAGGAGTTTGGCTTGAGATAACCTGTTTGATTATTCCCGGATTAAATGATGAAGCTGTTAAGATTAAAGAGATGTGTATATGGATAAAGGAAAATCTAGGAGATGAGGTGCCAGTGCATTTTAGCCGTTTCATGCCGGCTTTTCGTTTAATAAATCTTCCTCCTACTAGTCAAGAAAAACTCGAGGAGGTATATAAAATTGCCAAAAATGCAGGATTAAAATATGTTTATATCGGTAATGTCCCTGGCCATGCTGGAGAAAGCACATATTGCCCGCATTGTGGAAAGATTGTCATAAAGAGAATAGGATATAAAATTTTAGAGAATAATATAAAAGATGGAAAATGCAAATTTTGCGGTAATAAGATAGCCGGTAGATGGAACTTCTAATTTATTATCAGCTTTTTGGTATTGGTTTAAGTTTTGGCGTTGCCGGACCATGTTTTTTATCCTGCACGCCTTTTTTTATTACATATCTTGCCGGAAAACAGCTTAAATGGAGACAAGGGTTAATAGAGGCATTGATATTTCTTTCCGGCAGGTTATTTGCCTACCTTGTCTTAGGGTATCTTGCCGGCCTATCGACAGCACTGCTTAGGCAATTCGGTAGTTCGAGTTTTATTTTGTTTTTAAAGCCTTTAGGTGGGGTAATTATTATCTCGCTGGGAATTCTTATCTTATTTTCTAGAGAGCCGGCTTACTGTGGGTGTAAATTTCTAGCGAATAAGGTATTCACCTTTGGTAGCTTGTTTATTTTGGGTTTTATAATGGGAGTATCCCCATGCGCGCCACTTCTGGCACTGCTTTTTGAAATTACGATTATTTCCAAAACGGCATTTCAAGGATTGCTTTGCGCTTTGTCATTCGGGTTAGGTGCATTTATTTCAGGCTTTATAGTTATCGCTGGATTATCAGGGTTGATTAGCTGGTTTCCGGCAAAAGTCCAGAAATCGAGTTTAACCTTATTAGTTTTTCGTATTATCTTTGCTTCGCTTTTAATTTTGATGGGATTAAACCTAATTTTATCAAAAACCTCAAGAATACTATAAAATGGCAATCGTATCTTCTATTTTCTTAATCGGTTTTACCGCTATGGCAGCCCAGATTGTTATCATGCGTGAGCTGCTGATTGTTTTTAACGGTAATGAGATATCTATTGGTTTTATTCTCGGTAGTTGGCTTATTTGGGGAGCGGTGGGGTGCTGGGTTTCAGGAAAATTTGCTAAAAAGGTTAAATCAAAACTAGATTTATTTTCGATCTGCCAACTTATTTTAAGTTTCTTTCTTGTTTTAAGCATCTTAGCGATTAGATCGATAAAACATTATTTTAATCTTGCCCCTGGAGAGATTGTCGGATTTATGCCGATGATTATTTCCAGTTTTTTTATTCTTGCACCGATATGTGTACTTTTGGGTTTTATGCTTTCTTTAAGTTGCTTGATATATAATGCAAAATCCAATGAAGCGCCGAAAACTATTGGCATGGTCTATTGCCTTGAGTCTATCGGCGCGATGCTTGGTGGAATGCTATCAAGTTTTGTTTTCATCCGTTTTCTGAGCGCTGTTACTATTAGCGTAATCCTTGGTTTACTGAATATTTTCGTGGCTATTTGTTTACAGCGCAGGCCAAAAAAGAGCAGGAAAGGGGCGCTATTTACAGGCGTATTGATGGTTATTTTTTTTGTGGCGTTCGCTTTATGGTCTTTTGGGGGCTGGGATAATCTTGACGCATATTCACGTAAAAAGCAATGGCAGGGTTATCAAATTTTAGAAGCAAGAAATTCAATATATGGAAATATTATGGTAACAAAAAGGGGCAGCCAGTATTCTTTTTTTGATAACGGCCTGCATCTTTACAGCGTACCGGATAAACTAACTTCTGAGGAAGCGGTGCATTTTGTTCTCTTGGAACATAATAATCCTCAAGATTTGCTTTTGATAGGTGGTGGGGTAGGGGGGCTGATAGGAGAGATGCTCAAGTATCCAGTAAAGAACATTGATTACCTTGAGCTTGACCCTGTAATTATAGCTTTGGCTGAAAAATTCCTTCCTTCGAAGGATTACGAGCCCTTAAGAAATCCAAAAGTTTCAATTTTTAATTTAGATGGCAGGTTTTTTATTAAGAACGCGCATAAAAAATATGACTGTGTAATTACTCATCTTGGGGACCCTTATACCGCGCAGGTAAATAGATATTATACAGTCGAGTTTTTTAAAGAAGTAAAAAGGGTTTTGGCCGTTGGCGGGATTTTTTCGTTTGCTTTAAATTCATCGGAGAACTACATTAGTCCCGAATTGGGGGAATATTTAAGGTCTGTTTACTTAGGGTTAAAAAAGGTGTTTAAGGATGTTTTAGTTATTCCCGGAGATACAGCATATTTTTTGGCCTGTGATAAAGTAGGCATCCTTACTAATAATTATAATATTTTAATGGAGAGGGCAAAAGAAAGAAACTTAGATTTAAAATACGTACGGGAATATTATCTATTTTCCAAATTATCTCCACAACTTCTGGCTTATACTGAAGGCCTGTTGCGCGAAAAAGGGCAAGTGAAGCTAAATTACGACTTCAAGCCAAGCACCTATTATTACAATATGACTTTCTGGGCAGCGCGCCTTGGCGAGCCGGATTTTAAGAAAATGCTTAAAGCCGTAAGTTTCGAAAAAGTCCTTAATACTGTATTCGGTATTTGTGTTTTGATTATTTTTTCAAGTTTAATCGGAATACGGAAAAACAAAGATTTCTATAAACAGGCCAGCCTTATGTTACTTTTGGTTTCAGGTTTTTCTGCGATGGCTATGCAAATTATTTTATTGCTAACTTTTCAGATTATTTACGGGTATGTGTTTTATAAAATTGGTTTTCTTCTTACAATTTTTATGGCAGGTTTAGCGGGAGGAAGCTTTTGGATGATAACTTTGTTGAAGGAGCGCAAAGGTGCGTTAAATATTTTAATGCGATCGAATTTCCTGTTCTGTATTTTATCACTGGTGCTTCCTGTATTCTTCTTTTGGTTATTAGCTTCTAACAAAGAAATTGTATCCTGCTTAGGAGCAAACGTTATATTTCCGTTATTGTCGGGTATCGTTGGTTTACTTGCGGGCGTACAATTTCCTTTGGTGAATAAAATATATCTGGATAATTTTGAAGATGCGGGGCAAGTTTTCGGGTTAACTTATGGGATTGATTTATTGGGTTCTTGTTTTGGCGCTTTTTTAACCGGTATTTTTTTGATTCCTATTCTTGGAATAAATTGGAGTTGTTTGGCAATTGGCCTAGTCAATTTTTCTATTTTTACAGTATTAATTTTAAGCAGGCACAGGAAATTGGTTTAAAAAATATCCGTATTTTTACTGGACAAATGCAAAAAATATGTTAAGCTCCTTAAGTAGTGAATAAAGGATTAGAAGTTTGTAGGCCGCGAGGTTTAGAAAACTAACCTTCGCGGTTTTTTGTTTCTGCCGCCCTTCGACAAGAAAAAGAAATTATTTAAATCTTGCTCAGGGTGGCGGTGAGCGAGCTCGTGAATCGGGCTTAGTCGAACCGCCGTTATTTGCTAAAATTTCATAGGAGAGGGGGTAGTAAATAATGGCAAAGGGAAAAGTAAAGTGGTTTTCAGACCAGAAAGGTTTTGGGTTTATCACACCTGAATCCGGTAGCGATGTATTTGTTCATCACAGCGCAATCCAGGGTGAGGGTTATAAATCTTTGGCTGAGGGTCAGGAAGTTGAGTTCAACATCGAAAAGGGACCTAAGGGCGAACAGGCTACTAATGTAGTAAAACTGTAATACTGGTAAAAAATAGCTTGGCTTCTGTATAAGAGGCCAAGCTATTTTTCAAAAGGATTAGCTATGAGCACAAAAAAACAAAAGAAAACAAAAAAAGTAATTATTGATTGCATGGATTGCAAAAGCCAGTCAGATTGCTGTAAGTTTGGAGCTTGGATTGATTTGGAAGAGGCAAAGAAAGTAATCTCCCTTGGAATAAAAGGAGATTTTTTTCATTTAGAGAAAGATAAAGATTTTCCATCTGGATATAAGGTGGGCACGAGTTATGAGGACGAGAAATGCGGGTTTCTTGATTCTGATGGGCTATGCAGGATACACAAGGTTGATTATACTTTTAAGCCGGAGACCTGCAAAGAGTTTCCTTATGAAAATAATAGGATTGCTCCTATCGCGAAAGTATTATGCACCTTACATAAATCCAGGCTAAAAAAGAATAAAAGTAAGAGAAATAAAAAGTAATCATGGATACAAAAAAACAAGGAAAATGGTATTTTAATGGATGGTTGTTAATTGCATCCTTTTTTTGCGTTGGGCCGTTAATGCTGCCTTTGGTTTGGAAAAACCCCCGTTTTAGTAAAAAATCTAAGATTGTTATAAGTATTGTTATCATTATTTTGGCTTATGTACTGATTGAGTTTTTTATTAAATCATTAAAGTCAATTGACAACTATTATCAGCTGCTTTCCCGATAAAATTATTTTTCAATTATGAAATATACAAAAGGGTCAATTGGCAGGGTTTTCCTTCTAAAATTCGAAGATAACGATATCCTAATTGATCGTTTATCTGATTTTGCTGCTAAGGAGCGGATTAAAGCAGCAACCATGATTTTTATTGGTGCTTTTAGGAAAGGTGATTTGGTTACTGGGCCCAGGGAGCCGGTCATCCCGCCACAACCTAATAAAATGACTTTTAAGGATGGTTGGGAGACTATGGGGATAGGTACGATTTTTACAAATGCCAAAGGCCCGCAGATACATATTCATGCTAGCATGGGTAAGAAGGAAAAGGTTTTAACGGGTTGCGTGCGTGGTAAGTCAAAGGTTTTTTTGGTAATTGAGGCAATTGTATTAGAATTAAAAGGGGTTAGGGCATCTAAGGAGATTGACCCTAAAACAAGCTTAAATCTTTTACATGTTTTTTAGTTGCTTGAAGTGATATAATAAGTAAAAGGAGGCATAGATGGATTTTAATGCCATAAGAAAAGATATCAAAGCCTTAAATTTTGATTCATTGCGCACTGATTGCGATAATTTTTTTGAGGGAGTAATCATCAAAGATGAGTTGGGAAAGCTTAATGCGCAGTTGATTAATTTTCTTGGGGAGCCGGTATATCCATCTAAAAATAGGCTGCCTCACAAAGCTCAAGAAACAATAGATGGTTTTGGCGGGGTTACCTCTGGCCAGACATTATATTATAAGAATTTAGGAAGTGATTCTATTTTTGCTATGCTTTGGCCTTGGAAAGACGGACAACGCACCACGGTAAAAATTATTCAGTCTTAACTTATATATACGATGAGTTTTACTTATTTGCAAAAAATTCCCACCCCACTCCAAATATCGGCCATGATGCCTATGCCGGATAAGCTTAAAGCAATCAAAGCTAAACGCGATGAGGATATTCTAAAGGTTTTAAAAGGAAAAGATAGCCGGCTTCTTCTTATTATTGGGCCTTGCTCCGCGGATAACGAAGATGCGCTTTCAGAGTATGTTTCCAGATTATCAGTTTTACAAAATAAAGTCAAAGAGAAGCTAATTCTAATTCCACGCATTTATACAAATAAGCCGCGTACAACTGGTTTAGGGTATAAGGGCATGTTGCATCAGCCTAAGGCTACAGGGGATCCGGATATTTCAAAAGGTATTAAAGCCATCCGGCGTATGCATCTTAGGGTTTTAAGTGAATCCGGATTAACTGCCGCGGATGAAATGCTCTATCCGGGTAACTATCCGTATCTTGAAGATATTTTAAGTTATGTTACGATTGGTGCGCGTTCTGTAGAAAATCAAGAGCATCGACTGACAGTCAGCGGATTAGATATTCCTGTGGGCATGAAAAACCCGACTAGCGGAGATTTGAATGTTTTATTAAACTCCGCGCAAGCCGCGCAGATTCCACACACATTTATCTATAATGGATGGGAGGTTAAGACTAAAGGAAATGCTTACGCGCACTGCATTTTGCGGGGAGCAATTAACCATTATGGCCAAAGTATTCCTAATTATCATTATGAGGATTTAATTAATTTTACGCATGCTTATCAAAAACGAAATCTTGCCAATCCCGCAATTATTGTTGATACTAATCACGCTAACTCTGATAAAAACTTTCGCGAACAACCACGCATAGCTGAGGAAGTGATACATAGCTTAGCGAAATCTAAAGATTTAAAAAATATGGTTAAGGGGCTTATGGTGGAAAGTTACCTTGTAGAGGGTTCTCAAAATGTCGGCGGCAAGGTGTTTGGCCAGTCAATTACAGATCCATGCTTAGGTTGGCCGGATACTAAAGAATTAATTTTAAGATTAGCAGAAAAAGTTGAGCACTCATAATAATTTAGCGAAATACTTGCGAGCAACGCGAGCAAGTGATTAGACAGGAGCAAAAAGAAATGAGCCTAAAGTTTGATTTTAATAATATGTTTAGTTTTAGCGTTGGCGAACATGGGGTAAGAGAACAGGATATTGATAAAATTCTTCCAGAGGCAAAACTTTGCGCGGGGCACTTAAAGAAAATTATTGCCAATCCGCAAGCCAGAGTTAAATTAAATCTAGAGTGGTCAACTCTTTTTAATCAGGACAAAGAAAAAATTGCAAAGATTCAGAAACTTGGGGCAGAAATTTCTGAAAAATATGAAAATGTTCTTTTCTTAGGAATCGGTGGTTCATATCTGGGGCTAAAAGCCGCGCAAGACGCGTTGTGCGCGCCTTATTACAATGAATTTAAGGCTTTAAGAAAGAAATCAGCGCGAATTTATTTAGAAGGCAATAATCTTGATCCGGATACCCTACAAGTTTTATTAAAAAACCTTAATCCTAAAAAAACATTTGTAATTGTTATCTCTAAGTCAGGCGAAACCACAGAAACTAAGGCGGCATTTGCCCTGGTTGAAGCTTGGCTTAAAAAAGGAGTAGGTAAGAAATACGGCAGGCAGATTTTGGCAATTACAGACCCGCAAAAAGGCGCTTTGCGTGAGAGGATAGAGCGTGAGCAAAAAAAAGATATTTTAAGTTTTCGCGCGTTCCCGCTTTTAAAAGGCGTTAGCGGGAGGTTCTCAGAGTTTAATATGGGCCTAATACATTTGGCTATTGTAGGCATAAATATATCAGAGCTTTTTTTAGGCACTAAGGAGATGTTTAATCGTTGTGCTCAAGATGATATATTAAAGAATCCAGCGTATATGTATGCTTTGCTACATACAATTCTTTACCGTCAATACGCAAAATCTATAGCCATATTAATGCCTTTTTCTCAAACGCTTAAATCAACGGCAGATTGGTATGTGCAGCTTTTAGCTGAAAGCTTAGGTAAAAAATACCACCGTAAGATTGAAGTAGGCGTTGATGGGGCAGAGAATTGGCTGATGGATAAAGAATCTTTATTTAACAAGGGCAGAACTCCTATATCTGCTGCCGGAACCAATGATCTGCATTCTATTCAGCAAAATAATGTTGAAGGAGAAAATAATAAGGTTATTACTTTTATCCGGGTTGAACAATTTAAAACAGATTTAAAAATACCGGGAGTAGGGGATTTGCTTTCCGGGAAAAGTTTTAGTTCACTTATGCATTTGGCTCAGGAGGCAACAGAGTGGGCATTGGTTAGCCAAAGCCGGCCGAACTGTACGATTA